>CAYVGH010000030.1:0-6593 GCA_964451185.1 Candidatus Woesearchaeota archaeon
TTGAACCATCTTGTTTTTTTACTTGAATTCCTTCAATAATAACCTTAGATAATTTTAATTTTACTTCTAAAATTTTTCCTGTTTTTCCTTTATATTTTCCACGCATAATTTTTACTTTATCTCCTTTTTTAATTACAATGTTCCTTTTTCCTAACTTTTTACGAAGTTCTTTTGAAAGATTTACACTTACAAATTTTTTTCTTAAATGTAATGGAGCATTTGCCCTATATTTTCTTTGCTTTCTAGGTTGTTTACTTGATTTCCATGATTTGTTAAATTTATTTTTCATTTTAATTTCATTATTTCAAAATATTTTTTTTCATATTTTGTTATTTTATTTTTTGGAAAAAATTCCACATTTTTCATTAGATTTATTACATCAGAATATTTTTGTGTATATTCATTTAAATTATTTACATTTTCCTTTTTTGCTTTTCCAATTTCTTGTAATCTTTTTTCCAAAAGTAAATCTAAACCATTTATTATTTTTTCATTTGAATTTTTCATTTTAATATATTATTGAAGCGATTTTTGCAACACTTGGCCATCGCTCTAAAACCTCCCTTGCAATTGGACCTTTAATTTGAGTGGCTTTTGGATTTCCTTTATCATCTTTTAAAATTGCAACTGCATTGTCTTCAAATGCAATTCTTTCACCACTTAATCTTCTATAAGCTTTTTTTTGTCTTATTACAACTGCGTCAAAAACTTCCCCTTTCATTTCAGGAATACCTTTTTTAATACTGACTTTAACCCAATCTGCGATCTTTGCACAAACTTGTTTTCCTTTTTTTGCTTTACTTCTCTTTACTGAAACTATCTTAACAATTTTTGCTCCACTATTGTCCGCTGCAATCATTTTTGCACCTAAATTCAATCCTGCTGTTGCTCTAGCACTTAGGGGTTTCATTTTTTCTTCTCCTTAGAAGATTTTTTTAAATCTTCATTTGATTCTTTAATTTTTTTAATTACAATAAAATGAATTATTTTACTTAAAGGTCTACATTCTTGGATTCTTACAAAATCTCCAATATTAATTTCTTTTTCTATTGAATCAGGCAATCTTGCATGGATTTTTGTTCTTGATTTTGAATATCTTTCATATTTATTTACATATCTCATCCGTTCAAATTCAATTGTAATTCTTTTATGAAATTTTTTTATAACAATTCCCTCAAAAATTTTTCCATGGGTTCCAATTCTTTTTTCTTTTGAAATTATTTCTTTTTTTGGATTTTTATATTTTATTTTTTTTGCCATTTTATTAATTTTCTATGGATTCTTCATCAAATCCTTGTTTAACTAAAGCCTCTTTTATTTTTTTTCTATGATCTCCTTGAAGTTCAATTGTATTTTTCTTACAAGTCCCTCCACAAGCTAACTCATTTTTTAGAGTTTTAGCAATTTTTTTTACATCAACTCCTTTATCAAAACCTCTGATAATTGTAATAATTTTTCCATATCTTTTTTTATCAGTTGTTATTTTTATCCTTTGCGAACTTTTAGCTATTTGTTCACAAATACATGCTTCTTTAGGCAGACCACATTTAGGGCATATTTCCATTTTATTTTTTAACCTCTTTTCTTTGAGAGTTATTCATTGTATTTATTCTTGCAATAATTTTTTTAATTTTCTTTTTTTTAGACCCTTCTTTTTGAGATTTCATTAATTCTAATTTTAATTCTTTGAGTTTTTTTTCTCTTTCATCTTTTGTTAATTTTTGTAATTCTTTGTATTTCATAATATAGCCTCTTTATTAGAGTTTAGTTTTTTTAGTTTTCCTTTTAAATTATTTGCATTTTCTTTTAATTTATTAATTACTTCATCATTAATCTTTATTTTATCTTTTAAGTAAACATTGGGAGATAGTATTGCCACTTTAATTCCCACAGTTCCAGGTTTTGTTTCTGCTCGTGCTTGAGCTCTATCAACCATCTTTGCTTCATCTCCTGTTTTCTTTAAATAACCTTGAGCAAATCTCCATGACCTTGATCTTGAACTTGGCAATTTGCCACTTAATCTTATTTCTGCACCAAGTGCTCCTGCTTTCATTATTTTTGTTAAAGTTCTATATGCTGTAACTTTAAATTTTAAAGGCCCAAATCTTTCTAAGCTCAAAGCGATTTCATCAGCAATTGTTTGAGCATCAAATTCTGGTTGGGTTATTTCATCTATATCAATTTTTGGATTTTCTAATTTAAATTTTGTTTTTAAAATTCTTGTTAATTCTTGGATTTTTTCCCCTCCTCTACCAATTACTAATCCGGGTTTGCTCGTTGAGACAATTATTTTTTCTCCAACTGGAGTATACTCAATTTTAACTTTGCTTACTTTTCCTTTTCCCACATTTTTTTTAGTATATTCTTTTATTACAAATTCATTTTTTTTGAATTTTACTGTTTTTCTTTCTTCCATTTAAAAATAACCTCCCCCTAATTTTTGAATGTATGAAAATTTCCTATTTTCTTCCATTTTATTTTTTATCTCCTGCTTTTTTCTTTCCTTTCTTTAAACTTTTTTTATTAATATTAGAAGACAAAGATTTGTTTTTTGAGCCTTTTTCTTTAGCAACAATTTTAACATGTGTTCTTTTCCTTTGCCATCTTCCAAATTTTGCCTTTGGTCTGGAAGCAAGATTTGCAATAGCTTCAGTTATAATTGGATTATCCACTCCATTAACAAGAGCATTTGAAGATAGACTCTTAATTAGTTTTATGAAAGTTTCTGTTGCTTTTTTTGGATATTTTCCAGACATCATTTTTTTACCCTTTTTATGAGCATATTCCCCTTTCATAGGAATTGCTCTTTTATGTGAAAGAACTAAGTTTAAATCTTTAATTGCAACCTCTAAAGGTTTATATTTAATAAATTTACAAATCTCAATTGCATATTTTGTAGATATTGGAAGATTTTTTGCATTTACAACTGCTTCTGTTTTTTTCACTTTTGGTTTTTCTATTTTTTTCTTTTCTTTAACTTCTGGTTTCTTTTCTTCTTTTGGAGTTTCTTTTTTTTTCTCAGGAGTTTCAATTATTTTTTCTTTCACTTTAGGAATTTCAACTTTTTCTTTCTTTTCAGTTTTTGGAGTTTCAACTATCCCGGACTTAGTTTTTTGTTCTGGAGTAATCTCAGGAACAGATCCTTTCCTTGAAATTTTAGTTAATGTTTGTTTTTTAGCCATTTTTATTTTTTAGCTTTATGTTTAGTTCCTTTTGTTGCTCCAACACCTGCTTTAGTGTGGGCAACCCTTGTTCGTGTAAGTGAAAATTCTCCAAATTTGTGTCCAAGCATTTCTCCAGTTATTTCTATTGGAATAAAATTTCTCCCATTATAAACTTGAATTTTCATTCCAACCAAATCTGGAACAATAATTAAGTCTCTTTTGTGAGTTTTAATTTTTTTGTTCTTTGATTGTTTTTCTTTTGCTTTATTAACAAAGTTTTCAATATTCTGAAAATTTCTAAGAACAGTTCTTCTCTCTCTTGAGCCAATAAATTTTGCAAATTCCCGAACATCTAATTTTTTTAATTCTTCCATTGTTTTTCCTTTATACATAAATTGTTTTTTTTGTAATTCCATTTTATTTTTTCTTTCCTGTTCTTTTTGGCCTTATCAATCCAACTCTTCTTCCTGGAGGAGCATTTCTTTTAGCAATCTTGCTCTTTGGATTTTTTCCTCTTCCAGAACCAAAAGGGTGATCAATAGCATTCATCTTTATTGGAGATGTTCTTGGCCATAATTTACTTTTTGCTTTCTTAATATAAAATTGTTTTCCTGCTTTTAAAATAGGCTTTTCTAATCTTCCATGTCCAGCGACTACTCCAATAATTGCCCTACAATTTTTATTAAATTTTTTTTCTTTTTTAGAAGGCATAAGAATGAAAACATCTTTTCCCACAATTTTATTAATTATTGCATAACTTCCTCCTGTTTTTATAAATTTCCCCCCATCTCCGGGTTTTGATTCAATGCAATAAATTTGAGTTTTTACTGGAATTTTTTCAAGTTTAACAATATTTCCTTTTTTAATTTCTTTTTCGTCAAACTGAATTTTTTGACCTTCAATCATTTTTTCAAAAGCAGGAATATAAAAACTTCCAGAAGAAGAGTTTATTTTGGCCAAAGGTGCACTATGTGCAGATGAATTAAACAATTTAATAACTTCACCTTCGCCCTCTAATTTTTTTGGAAATTGCAATTTATATCTAAAGGATTTCTTACTAACTCTATAAGTTGAAGTTCCTCTTCCACGTCTTTGTGTAATTATTCGTTTACCCATTTTTTCTTCCTCCAATTAAAAATTGGTAAATGAAAATTTTTAATTTGCTTTTTCCCATTTTTACATCATTCCCAATTTCGTTGCTACATCAATAGCAAAAAAATCCTTTTTTAATTTAGCATAAACAATTTTTTTATTATTTCTAATTAATGTTCTAATTTTTTCAATTTTAATATTAAATAATTCTTCTATTTCTTTTTTAATTTCTTTTTTTGTTTTTCTTTTATCAACTTCAAAAGTTAAAAGATTTTCAGCTTCAATTTTCATTATTGCTTTTTCAGTTGTTATTGGTTTTAAGTTCATTTTCTTTCCCCTAAATATTTAATTGCATTTTCAGTATAAATTGTTAATCTCCCTAAACCAATATTTGTTACACTTAAAAAATTTACATTAACCACATCAAAAGCAGTTGTTTTTAATTTTTCATCTTCTCCAATAATTAATAATAATCCTGCATTTGATTTATATTTTCTTCCTCTTGATTTTCCTTTTCCAGCTCTAATACTTTTCTTTTGAATTGCTAATTTAAATAAATCTTTTTCTAATATTTTCTTTAAACTTTCAAGAAGTTCTTTTGTTTTTAATTTAGTTATCTTATTTTCTACAACAAAAGGAACTTTTTTATTTAATTTTTTTAATGAAGAATATTTTTTTACAATTTCTTTTTCATTTGCAGTTGAACTTAATGCAGATTCAAAAGCAATTTTTAATTCTTTTTTATTTATTTTCTTACTTTTTAAGAAATGTTCAATTTTTGGAGGGTGTGCTCTCATTCCACCTCTTGCAAATGGAACTTCTGCAGCCTCCCAATTGAATTGAGTGCCTTTTTGAGAGAAAATCTTTCTTGGAACTCTTGAAATACCCCTACCATAACCACTTCTCCAAACATGTCGTCTATGTACTATTTTACCTTTAGCAGAATGTTGTTTTCCTGCAACAGGTGAGGGTGAATAAGGTTGTTGTGTTTTTTTTGCTTCTAAAACTTTAGCAACTATATCTTCTCTAATTTCCCTATCAAAAGCTTTCGGCAAATTAATAGAACTTTTTTCTTTTCCATTAATATCTAAAATTTTAGTTTTCATCTTAATTCAATTAATTCAAAATCTTTTTTAATTTGTTTTTTACTTCCTCTAAGAGGAGCAGTAATTAATAATTGTCTTTTTGCAGGACCTTGCACAGAACCTCTGACAATTACATAATCTGTTTTAATATTTCCATAATTTTTTATATTTTTGATTTCTTTATTTGAAGCTTTTCCTAAATCAATTATTTTTTGATTATAATGAACCCTTGTAAACATTCCAAGTTGTCCAGCCATTGGAACTCTAAAAGTAACTCTTGCAGGATGCCAAGGACCAACATTTCCTGGCCTTCTTCTTCCTTTTTCTGACTTTGCTCTTTTTAATTTAATTCCAAATCTTTTAACAGGACCAGAAAGACCATAACCTTTTGTCAAACCTCTTACATCAACAAGTTGCATTTTTTCAAAAATATCCAACACAGAAATTTCTTTATTTAAATTTTCTTTAATAAAAGCGATTTTTTCATCTAAATTTCCTTTAATTCCAATTTCAGTTAAATCAGGTTTCTTTTTTAATCCTGTTTTTTTAACCTGCGAATAAACAATTAAAGAAACATCATCATAATTTTCAGAAGATTCTTTTGAATCTTCGTTCGCCTTCGGCGATATAACATCTTCAATTTTTTTAGAAGATTTTTTAGGGATTTTAACTTTTCTTTTTAATTCCTTGTCTAATTGTTCAGATAAAATATCTTTCATAACTACGCCTTCTTTATAAAATCTAATTGAAAATATTTTCATTGGTGGGCATTCAAGAATTGTAACTGGAATTGTAATTTGTTTATTTTTAGTCATAGAATCAGATGTATTATCTTTAACAAGTGCAGAAGCCATTCCAGCTTTGTATGCAATAAAACCCTTTAAGTTTTTTCCAGAATTAACAGCTTTCCAATTCACATTAGGTAAGAACTTTCTGGCCCTTTTTCTTGGCCAAAATTGCAAACTTCCTTTTCTTGGTCTTTTTCCTTTTGGCATATTTTAATATTGCGGATATCATTTTGTTGCCCTGGAATAAAATATTTAGAAAAACTAGGTTTAAAAGGGTTTTGGATTAGGATTTTGAAAAATAATTTTAAAAGGAAATATTTAAGAGAAGTTGGGTTGTTGTGATTCTGTTACTTCTTTAAAATTACAAGAGTAGAAAGGTTTATAAAGTATTATTTCATACTATTAGTAATTAAAAAGTAGTATAAAATGAAACAAAAAATCAACATAACAATTGACGAGGAGAA
>CAYVGH010000031.1:0-6487 GCA_964451185.1 Candidatus Woesearchaeota archaeon
TTAAATTATTATAAATTTCTATAGCTTTCATATAATTTCCATCTTCAATATTTTTAATGGCTTCAGCCCTAAGAAAAACTTCTTTTCTCTTTAAATCATAATCAGCTTCTTTGAAAAAAAATTAAGTTCCTTACTACCTGGATTTTTCCTTAAACCTTTTTCCAATATTTCTTTTGATTTTTTCAGTTCTTTTTGTTTTTTGTATAATCTATGCTTTTGTTCATAGTATACTTTTTCTTTTGGATTTATTACAATTGCTTTGTCTAAATTTTGATGTGCTTCTTCATAAGAATTAAGTTTCACATATTGATTTGCAATTTGATAATGAATATATGCATCTGGATTGAATTTTATTGCTTTTGAATAATATTTAATTGCATTTTTAGGTTGATTAATAGCTGAAAAACAATTTGCCAACAAAGAATATGCTTCTGCATCATTGGGTTGTGATTTTAAATATTTTAAATAATCCTGAATTGCACCATTGTAATCTTTTTTATAATATTTTAATAAAGCATTGCCTTTTAGAATGCCTATTCTTGATTCTGAAAAAAGTTTATTGGTTTTTTCAATAAGTTCCTTATGTTCTTTTCCAAACTCAGAAAAAGATTTTATTTCTTGAGAAAAAACATTTGAACTAAAAAAACTAATTCCTGTGGAAAGAAGTAATATTTTTGTTAGATTTTTCATTTTAAAAAGTAAATCACCTCTTATAAAAAAGAAGAGAAAGTAAAAAAATTAAAAAATTAAAAATTAAAAAGATTAGTAATAACTTTCTCCGAATTCTTCTGTTTTTACAGGCTTTTTTCTTAATAGAACAAACAATATTCCAAGCAATACCAAGAAGATAATTCCTAATATAATTGTTAAAGCTACAACTGAATTACTATCGTTAGATGAAGCTTTGCCACTTGCATAAACACTAAGTGTAGTAACTTCCACAATATTTTCTCCAGCAAATACACTTACATCAAAACTAAACTCTCCTTCTGAATTAGGATGTGCAGTTATTGTAATTGTTTTTGTTGAACCAGCAGGAACAGTAACTAATTGCATATTTGAACTTGTTGTAAGATCACTATCTGATTCAGTAACAATCCTAAAAACTCTCAATTTGTTTGAAGGGTTAGCAACAACTAATTCAAATTCAGCATCTTCTCCAACTGCAACAGCTTTTCTTGTTTTATCAACAAGAATGTTGCTTGAGAATTCATTTTTTATAATGATTTGTTTAGATTCACTTGCAATCATATCATTGTTAGAAGCTTCAACTTCTAATGTGTACATGCCTGCTTTTGCTTCAAAAGGTATTTGAAGATAAAATCTTCGTGCTTCTGTATCATCATCATGTTTATCTTTTATGGAAACTAAGTCTCCAAAATAAACAGTTCTTTCAACACCTAATGAACTAATTTTAGCAGTTACATACAAATTATCAAGATCATTGTATCCATTATTCTTTAAGACTATATCAATTTGATAAAGTTCACCAGCTTCAACTGTTTGTGTAGAACTTATTGACATAATTTCTGCATTATATGAAGGTCTTTGAACTCTCACATTAATATCAGAATTTTCTGTTCTAAAATCTTTATTCCAAATTTTTATGTCCAAAACAGCATCTTCACTTACTTCATCTTGAAGTTCATAAGGAATTTTTAAAGTTAAAGTTTTAGCATATTTTTTTCCTTCTTCAATATTAAAAGGAACACTAGTTGCTTCAGCTTCAATTTTTTCTCCTTCAAGATCTAATTTAACTTTAACATCTGCAGTGGTTACTAAAGCTGTAAAAAATACTTTTACATTTATTGTTTCACCAGCAATAACAGATACATCGTTTCCATTAGTATAAATGTCTGCTATTTTAACAGAATCAATTATTACAATTTCTTGAGTTGCAGCAACATTGCTTACAACTAAAAGAATGCTTGCCAATGTTAAGAAAAAAACCATAAGGTTTTTTTTATTCATTTTTGTCATTTTAAATTAATTTAATTGTTCAGAAAATCATTGCTTTCTGTATCTTTATTAGAAAATATTTGTTTATAAACTTTGCGGTGGCGACAATTATTTTTAATTTTTAAGTTACTAAGTGTTAGGAACACTTTGTGAAAGTCTTTTTAATTGATGAAAATAAGAGGACAGCAAGGGTTTTATAACAAATCTAAAAGCTCTTTTAAATTTATGCCTGCTTGTTTCATAATACTTTTCAAAGTTCCTTTTGCTATTTCTTTGTGATTTGGAACAGGAATTGTTATTTTTATTCCTTGTTCTTTTGTAAGAATCATATGGCTCCCAGAAGTTCTGATATGTTTAAATCCAATTTTAGAAAGGGCTTTAAGAATTTTAATTCCAGAAACAATTGGTAGCTTAGGCATTTTGAATTGGTTTTTTTATTTCCACAAAAGAAAAAATTGGGGGATTTTCTGCTTTTCTTAAAAGTTCATAATCTTCTGGTTGTTCTTCAAGATACAATTCAATTGCTTCTTTAATCATTTCAATTGCTTTTTCCTGAGTACTTCCTTGACTTGCAATTCCAAGATTAGTACAATGAACTACGAAAATCTCTGAACCATCTTCTAATTTTTCTTTGTTTATAACAATATCTGCAAAACATTCATGTTCCATTATTAATTTAAGAATTTAATGTTTTTAAAATTATTTGTTTTCTTTTTCAATTATAAAAATTGAAAGAAAATTTGAAAAGGAAGTAAATGAATCCAATGAAGGGTAGGTAATTTTACTTCCAGGGAAACTTCTAAATTTGGGGGAACTCCCAAATAAATTAAGCTTTAATTTCCTCTTTCTACTATCTTTAGAATAATCTTTAATTGTTTCCCAATTAAGATTTATAGGGGTTCTATTAAAAGTTTCGTATGGTTTCCATTCATTATTTTCAAAAACTTCAAGCCAAGAATGTCCTCCCTTAAAAGCTTCATTGCCCCATGCTTTTCTAATTTTTTCTTCTAAATCTTTTCTATTGTTTATTTTTACAAGTTTTTGATATATCTCAAATGTTGTTGTAGAATAATTTGTACAATCATCTCTAAGTTTTGCTACTTGGTAGGCAATTGAATTAGATATATTTAGATAATCAATTGCATTTAACTTTTTATTCGAAGTTTGATAATTTTTATATGTTTCTTTTGAAACTTCATTTGCTTTAGAATTAGAGAGTAATTGGGTTGCAATCAGGGGTGAGATTATATTTATTAATGTATAAGCTGTTCCTAAACCAATTAGAACTTTCTTGCCTGTTTTTAGAATATTTTTTAGTTTCATAATTTTGAAAAAAATTTAAACTTTAAAAAACTTCCTATTCGTAACTATAAAATAAGAACAAGGGGATTTCTCCCCTTGATTAAAAACTTAATAACTTAACTTTTTCACTTGTAGCTGCAAAATTCTTTGCAACAATTATTTGACATTTTGCATCTTCTGCAGCTTGGATAATTGAACTTGTAACTGTTCCATCCATTTCAATAATGCAAGGTTTTTCTTTTATTTTTTTAAGGGTTAACCCAACACTTCTTATTGAAACAATTTTAATTTCATTTATCTCACAATCTAAAAGAATTGCTTTTCCTGTTCCTTGATTTTTTTCAAAGAGTTCTTTAAGTTTAGATTTTTTTTCTTCATCCAACTTAATTTTTTTAACTTCTTTGGGTTCTTCAGATTCCTTATACCTAGTTGAATACTTTTCTTTTCTTAAATATTCGCTAACAGGAAGTTTTTTCCTTAAATTCATTAAAATTTCTTTGCCTGTTAATTCTTCAACTTCTTTTCCATCTGGAGCAATTGCAATGAACTTAACTTTTGCATTATCCAAAACATTTTGAATAATTAGTTTTCCACCCCTGTCTCCATCCACAAATAAAGTCAAGTCTTTTTCTTTTGAAAGTTCTTTTATTGCTTCTGGAAGTTTTGTGCCATTCATAGCAATAACATTATTTGCACCTGTTTTTAACAAGTTTATAACATCTGCTCTTCCCTCAACCACAATAATTTCATTTCCAGATAAATCTCCATAAGGAAGTTCTTCTTTTCCATATTTTTGGATGTCAGAAGTTCTTCTAGATTCTTTAATCTTTTTTGAGATTTCTCTTGAATCTGTAGAACCTTCAACCATTTTAATAAGATTTTTTGCTCTTTCTAAAATGTAATCTCTTTTACTTCCTCGCACATCTTCTATTCTTTCTATTTCTAATTGAGAATCACAAGGTCCCATTCTTTCAATTGTTTCAAGGGCTGCTGCAATTAAAGATGTTTCTGACTGATCCAAAGCAGTTGGAATTTGAATTTCACCTGTTGTTCTTTTTCCATCTCTTTTTAAATCAACTTCAATTCTTCCAATTTTTCCTTCTTTTTGCAGTTCTCTCATTTCTAAATCAGCACCAAGCAAACCTTCTGTTTGGCCAAACAAAGCACCAATTACATCTGGTTTTTCTAATGCACCTTCAGCTGTAAAACTTGCATGTATCATGTATTTTATTGATACTGGACTTATTTTTGCCATTTATTTTTGTTCTCCTATTATTTAATTGACATTTTCATTATATGAAAATCTTAGAAAAATACTAACATTAATGCATTCTTTTTAATTCTGCACAAATTTAAGCGTGAATGTGAAATAATCTTATGAATGTGAATAATACTATATATTTTCTAATATAGGATAAAAAGATAAAGGGTATTTAAATGTTATGGGGGAATTTTAATAATTTTTATAATTTTCTTTATGCATTGTTTCTGCTTTTAGATTAGTACATTCTTTGGCAAGTTCAAGTTGCCTATCTGAAGAAAAATCTTTTATAAATTTTACTGATGATGAATTTTGAGAATCATTATAAGAATCAGAAGCATATAATCCATCTCCATAACGATCATCAAAACGCATTATGCGTTTTTCTCCAACATATTGACTTAAATCAACATCATAAGAATCTTTATCATGGGTATTTTTACTAAGAGTTGCAAAAACAGATTTATTCCCATATTCTTTAAAAAAACCATAAGTAGTTGTTTGTTTACAATTATTATTTTCTTTAACAAATTCTATAAAATCATCATTTATTTGTTTATTTTCCAAATTATATTTTTGTAAAACAGAGTTATTTCCTTGTAAATATTCTTTTATTAAAATTTTTTTCTCTTGTCCTCCTTTTTTTAATATTTCATAATTAACTAATGCACTTAATTGTTTCAATTGAACCATGGTAACCCCCTTAATTGTTCCTTTATTTTCTTCATGTTCCCAATCTCCTTGATAAATAAATTGATTTTCAAATACATTTGCATAACCAATTTTCACACTATCTTCTTTTTCAAAAATATCTTTTGCATTTTCATGAATTGCAGAATAAATTGTATCTTTTTTATTTGTTATTGTATATACATTGTAAGGATGAATTATTTCTTTATCCTGAACAATTCCTGTAAATGTTTCTGTTTCTACATTTTTAGTTCTTCCACAACCACCAAGAACTAAAGCAGTTAATCCTACTAATGCAATTCTTTTGAATGGGTTTTTCATTGTTATTTTTCAGAACTATTCTCTGTGTCAATCACCTTTAAATTATTTGGAGTAAGATGTTTTTAAAGTTTTAGGAATTAAATCCTTTATTGAATAGAATTTTCAGCTAATTCATTTGTTTTATTCATTTGATTAAGAAAATATTGATATGCTTTGTTGGAAGGATTTTTTTTAAGATTTTTTATACAATTTATTGATTTGTTTTGATTTTCTTCCAAATTTTTAGCTTCATTAGATGTAATAAATCTTAAAACATTTATAGAAAGAGAATTTGATTCATAAGCTGAATTTTTTTCAATTAATTTTCTATATTGTTTTAATGCATTATTTGATTTAGTTAAATAAAACATAGAAGTATCTGTGCAATTAAGAAAATTTTTTGTATTCTTAATGCAATTATTATATTTACTTGAAGCATTTCTGTGATTTTCAATAATCTCATTTTCTAAATAGCTTATTTTATTATTTGTAGAATTAAATTCTTTAATAGAAAAAGTGCTCATTTTATTATCTTTTTTTAGCTGATTATATTGAGAATAACTTTTCAAACCTGAAAAAGTTAGGACAATAGTTGGGATTATAATTTTTAGGATATTTTTCATTTTATTTCCCAGAACTATTCTCTGTGTCAATCACTTTTTCTTAGTTATCTCAGTACACATTCCAGCAGCAACAGTAATACCCGCATCTCGAACAGCAAATCTACTCATAAATGCATTGTCTTTTTGAGTTTCTAAACAAAGATTTCCTTTTGGTTGAATTCTAACTTTTGCAACATCTCCATTTTTCAAAAAGTCTGGATTTTCTTTAATAACTTCACCCGTTGCAGGATTAATTTGCGCAATTAATTCTGTAAATTGACAAGGAACTTGAGCTGTATGAATATGGAATACAGGAGTATATCCTTTTGCTAAAACAGTTGGATGATTAATAACAGTTATTGTTGCGATAAAT
>CAYVGH010000032.1:0-6401 GCA_964451185.1 Candidatus Woesearchaeota archaeon
GATAATGAAAAAAAGATAGAATATCTTCACCATGAACTTGCTGATTATGTTGCTACTGGAAGGGCTTTTGATGAAGCAGGAAAAGAAATTATTTTGAAAGGCAGTCTTGAAGCAAAAGCCAAAAGCGGGTTTTTTAGAGGCTTATTTGCGAGAAGGGAATTAGAAGGTGAAAAATATTTAAATAATACTGTAGATGCATTTCAAGATTTATATGCACTCTTTCAAAAAGGAGACCATGCGCAGCGGATGCCTGAAGTAGCAGAGGCAATTGGGACAATTAATGACTTGGGGTTTTTAGATCCTGCACTAGATGTTTTAAAACATTATAGGCTAATTGACAAAAAAAGGTATAGTTCTCTTAAGAAAGATTTAATGAAAAAAACAGCAGAAAGTGCCCAATATGCAGTAAAAGGAATTGAAAAATATGCTACCACTCGACAAACTTATCAAAAAGCTGCTGCATTTATTTTTGGGGCTTTGGGGCTTTTAACATTATTTGCTTCTGGAACAAAAATTACTGGAAATATTGTAGGAAATTCTTCTAATGTTTTAATGGGTTTAATTACAGGATTTCTAATGTTTGTTTCTTTTATTTTATTTAAAAAAAGTTTTAAGAATAAGTAAAAATAAAAACTTTTAAAGGACAATCACAACATTTTTAAATAGAACTTCTTAGTTTCTATATGGAATTTTGTCCTAAGTGTGGGTCTGTTTTAATTCAAAAACGAAAAAATTATGGATGTCCTAGATGTAGTTATATTTCAAAAGAAAAAGTTAGTTTAAAAACTTCTGAAAAAATTAATAAAAGAAATAAAAAGGTGGTCGTGTCAAAAGAAACAACAAATTTGCAACCAATTGTTAATGAAAAATGTAAAAAATGTGGAAATGACAAAGCATATTTTTGGACAGTTCAAACAAGATCTTCAGATGAAGCTGAAACAAAATTCTTCAAATGTACAAAGTGTGGTTTTACTTGGAGAGATTATAGATAATAATTCTAAAATGGCCTGGAGGGATTTGTGCAAAAATCAAGATTTTTACGTATTCCTTAAAATTATTTTAAATTTTTTAAGAATTAAACCCTAAAGGCTTCAAATCCAAAATGACCCTGGAGGGATTTGAACCCCCGACACCCAGATTAAGAGTCTGGTGCTCTAACCAGGCTGAGCTACAGAGCCATAATAAACTGAGAAATCTTTTATTTAAAAATCTATTCGCCTTTCTGTAATTTTTCCCATAACTCGTGCCTCTCAATATTTGCATAAAAATGACTCTTTCCCTTAATTCTTAAATCCCAATACAACAAATTTCCTTTAACAGTATTAACTCTTCTTCCAACTTTAAACAAAGCTCTTTTATTTGCAGACTTTGCTTGATGAGTTTTAAAATTATCTTTTTTTAATTTTTCTTCCTCTTCTTTTTTCCATTCTAAAACTTCTTTAATTTCTTCTTTAGCTTCTTCATATCTTTCTTTAATTTCTTCATCAGTTAAAGGTGCAAATTTTATTCCTTTGTATCCAACCATTAAAAAATAAATCTTCTTTTCTTTTTAAAGATTATCTATTATGCTTAAAAAATTCAATTTGCCTAAATCTTTTCATAACTTTTTCATAATTCCCTTTTTCAACAAGAATTTTTTTTCTGTCTTCACTTAATAACCTAAAATCAAAATCCTTAACATCTCCTTTAATTTTATCTTTACCTGGATAATCTTCCCATTTATTAGAACTCTTTTTTTTATATTGTAAAACCATTATAAATAATAGAATAAATTATTTTTAAATTTTTCCATACCCCCAACTATAAAATATATATTGAAACATATATTTTGGAATATATACTTCCAAATATAGGCTTTTTCAGGGGCTTAGTAGTGATCACCTCACTTAACCAAATTTTGAATGTTTTCAATTGCATCAGCAACATCTCTTCCTTTCTTAGTCAACTTTATTAGTTTTATTCGCCCCTTTCTTTCAAAGTCAACTAATCTCAACACTTCTAATGTCTGCAGGATTTTCACTGCATGGCTGTATGTGCAATCTATATCTTTAGCTAAAACACTACCATACCTCATCCTTGAGTTCTTTTTTAAACTAACCAACATTAAAGCTGGTTTTCGTCTAAAAAAGATATCTAAATTATCTTTCATTTTGGATGTGTGTGGTTTAATGTATATATTCAGACAAGGTTGTCTTTTTAAATGTTTTGAAAAGTATATATTAGAATTCACTATTATAAATGAGTGAGTTTTTGAAAGAGTTTTAATAACATTTATTAAATAAGTTTCTTATAAACTATTATGGAAAAGAAAAAAACAACAAGAATTATGGCAATTGGGGATATTCATGGAGACACTGGTTTAGTAAAAAAACTAGCTGAAAAAGCAAAAAAAGAGAAAGTAGATATTGTAATAATTCCAGGAGATTTAACTTGGTTAAATCAATCAACAAAAGGTTTGATTGGACCTTTTATTAAATTAAATAAAAAAATACTTTTAATTCCTGGAAATCATGAGCCAAATACTACAATTGATTTTTTATCAAAAGCATATCCTAACACAATAAACATACAAGCATATGGGATAAGAGAAAAAAATCTGGGAATATTTGGAGCGGGTTATTCTTCGACAACAGGTCCTTTTTGGGTGGAAGACAAAGAGATTTTTGAAGCTTTGAAAAAAGGATATAAAAAAATAAAAGATTTGAAAACAAAGATAATGGTAACCCACATGCATCATATAAGAAGCAAAGCAGAATTAACTGGTTTTAGTGGATCAAAAGCAGTAAGAAAAGCAATTGAAAGATTCCAACCAAATTTAGTTTTGAGTGCACATATTCATGAAGCAGGAGGAATTGAAGAGCAAATTGGAAAAACAAGAATAATTAATGTTGCTAGAAAATCTGTGATTTTTGATATTTAACACAACATTAATATATGTAAAATAACTAATATAAAAATGAAATTCATTCCAATAGATTATTCATATTTTGACTTCCAAGGAAAAAACTACACAAAAATAATCGGAAGAGATGATAAAGGAAAAAGAATTTGTATAATTGATTCCTGCCCTGTTTTTCTATGGGCAATTTTAAAACCAAAAACTCCCCAAGCAAAAATTAATTCTCTAATTAAAAAAATAAAAAAAATAAAATTAGACATAAAAGGAAGAAAAACAAAAGTTGAAAAAGTTGAACTACACAATAAAAAATTCTTAGATAAAAAAGTTCAAGCCCTAAAAGTTTTTGCAACAAATTACAAAGATCTCCATGATATTGCAAATAAATTAGATTTTCCTGAAATAGAAAAAAGAAGAGGATATGATTTAGGTTTTATTCCGCATTATATTAAAGAGAAAAAATTAATTCCATTTAATTGGTATGAAATTGAAGGAAAAATATTAAATAATTCTCAAGAATTTGGAGGAATTGATTCGGTCCTTGAAGTTGATTTTTGTATTAGAATAAAATCGATCAAACCACTAAAAAATAAATCAACTTTCAAACCGAAAATTCTTGCTTATGATATTGAAACAGATGAATTAAAAATCGGAGAAGGAGAAATCTTAATGATTTCTTTAGTTTCAGATAATTTCAAAAAAGTAATAACTTGGAAAAAAGCAAAAACAAAAATGCCTTCCTACACAGAATTGGTAAAAGATGAAGCAGAATTATTAGAAAAATTTGTTTATTATGTAAAAAAAATCTCTCCTGATTTTTTAACAGGATATTTTTCAGATGGATTTGATTTACCATATTTAAGAGCAAGAGCTGCAAAACATAATGTAAAACTTTCTTTAGGTTTAGATGGAACCCAACCAAAATTTTCAAGAGGAGTAAATATTTCAGGAAAAATTAATGGAATTACACACATTGATTTATTAAGATTCATTAGAACAGCTTATGCCCAGTATATGAAATCAGAAAGTTTAACATTAAACCAAGTAGCAAAAGAATTTTTAGGAGATACAAAAAAACCATTCAAAATACAACACTCTTCCACAAAAGGGTTAAATTGGAAAGATTATTATGAATATAATTTACATGACTCAGTATTAACATTGCAACTATTTGAAAAATTTTACCCGGATCTTTTAGAATTTTCAAAAATAACCCAAACACCTCCCTTTGATATTTCAAGGGCAGGACTTTCAAAATATGTTGAATCATACATTCTAAATAATTTAGAAAAATTTAATGAAATTCCTGAAAAAAGACCAGGATATAATGAAATAATGGAAAGAAAACAAAGAGGAAAAGTAGAAGGAGCATTTGTTTATGAACCAAAACCAGGACTTTATGAAAACATAGCAATCTTTGATTTCACCTCCATGCACACAAGCATTATCATAACGCATAATTTATCAAAAGGAACTCTTTTAGAAAATAAACAAAAAAATTCATTTGAATCTCCTGAATTAGAATTAAAAGGAGAAAAGAAAAAATTCTATTTTTCAAAAAAACCAGGATTTTTTCCAGAATTATTAAAAGAAATTTTTGAAAAAAGAAAACAATTTAAAACAGAATATAAAAAAAATCCCAACACAATAACTAAAGCGCGAAGCAATGCATTCAAAGTTCTTTCTGCTTCTGTCCACGGATATATTGGATTTTTCGGAGCAAGATATTATTCAATAGAATCCTCTGCATCAATCTTAGCATTTGTAAGAAAATACAACACAGATACAATTGAAAAAATAAAAAAACAAGGACATCAAGTTATATTTGGAGACACAGATTCTGTAGGATTTCTTATAAATAAAAAAACAGAACCTGAAATCAAAAAACTACTAAAAAAACTTAATTCAGAACTTCCAGGAATAATGGAACTTGAATTAGAAGATTTTTATAAAAGAGGATTATGGGTAACAACAAGAGCCGGGCTAATTGGTGCAAAAAAGAAATATGCTTTAATAAATAAAAAAGGAAAAATAAAAATAAGAGGATTTGAAACAGTGCGAAGGGATTGGTGTCAATTAGCAAGAAATTTACAAAATAAAATATTAAAAGAAATATTAGAAAATGGAAATGAAAAAAAATCATTAGAATTATTAAAAGATGTTGTAAAAAAATTAAAAAAAAGAGAAATACCAATAGAAGAAATAATAATTAAAACACAATTAAAAAAACCAATTTCAGAATACAAAGCTATTTCTCCCCATGTAATTGCTGCAAAAAAAATGATTGAACAAAAAATTCCTGTTTCACAAGGAAATTTAATTAAATATTATATTGCAGAAACACAAGGAAAAAAGAAATTAGTCCGAGATAAAGTAAAACTTCCAAACGAACCAGGAGAATATAATATTGAATATTATTTAGAAAGACAAATTCTTCCAGCAGTTGAAAATATTTTTCAGGTTTTTAATGTAAATGTAAAAGAAATTATTGAAGGAAAAAAGCAGATGACTTTGAAAGATTTTTAACTTTTAATACTTGTTCCAATAAATTTCTTTTGTTTTAAAAAATTATTAAATTGTTTCATTTCTTTTATTATGTAAGTTGGAATTTTATTTTTTAAAATAATTTTTGACGCAGATTGATCTAAAACAAAATGCTGTCCTGGTTTGAATTTTAATTTGTTTGCCATTGTGTCCAAGTTTTTCCAGGAAATTTTAGAAATAAATTTTGCATCTTTGAATTTTGCAGGATTTTTTGTATACAATCCTTTTACATTTGTTAAATTTACAAATTCTGCTTTAAACTCCTTTGCAATTTCAGCTGCAGTTGAATCAGATGTTTGAGTTGGTTTATATTCTAATGCTCCACAGAAAATTATGTCTTGTTTTTTTATGTATTTTTTAACTGCTTTCATGGATTGGGGGATTCCTTGCTTTGGTTCAATTCCAAAAAAATAATTCATAAATCGTGCATTTGTTCTCGTCGCTGAAATTCCTGCCAAAGATTGAAATCTTTGATTTGATTTTATTGCAGAAATATATTTCCTTGCTAAACTTCCGCCACCACAAACAATTATAAATTTATAATTTTTATTTTGTAAAAGTGTTTTTTTAAATTCAGAAATATATTTTTCATTTATGTTATTTGGAATTATTTGGCTTCCTCCGAGACTTAGGACAATCACTCTTTTTTTCATACATGTTAAAATATAATAATGTTTATATAGTTTATTGAAGGGATTTATTTATGGTTGAATTAATAAAAGTTCCAAAAGCAATTTTTAGACAAACTGGTTTTGGAGAGGGTATTGATAAATTAATGAATGATTTTTTCATAAATACTAAAGAATATGTCCAGAGTAAATTAAAAGAAAGTGAGGATTGTTATTTTGAAATTAAATCGGCAAGTTTGACTTATTCATTAGGAGATGTTCCAATTGACAGAATAAAATATGTTCTATATAAGAAATATGTTATTGCTGGAATGCTTGAAACAACAGATATA
>CAYVGH010000033.1:0-6392 GCA_964451185.1 Candidatus Woesearchaeota archaeon
CTGGATTCATTTTTTGTTTTAGGCATTCCTTACGGAATTAGATTGAACTTAATCAATTAACTTAGAAAATTAGGGAAAAAATAGTTTATAAAACTTATGTTTTAACCCTTTTTCTCCACTTTTTCAAAGCAATGGTATAACCAATTGTTCTTGCAGTGTAATTTTTTCCTAAATTGCCTAATATTTCTTGTGTAATTTTTTTTAATTCATCTTTGTCTCTGCAACAAGATCTTAAAACAGATATTTTTATTGTTTGGCAATTCTTAAATTGATTTTTTAAACCAACTATAAAATTGTCAGTAATTCCTTGTTTGCCTAATTGAATTTCTTTAAATACCATTTTTCTTTTCCCATTTTTTAATATCTAATTTTTTTGTTTTTATTATTTCTGGTTTTGATTTAATTTTCCACGTTCCTGTTTTCATAAAAATTGTTTTCTTTATATCTTTGCCTGCGAATTTATGCAATTTAATATCTGTTTTGTTATCTCTCCAGTCTTGGCTTTTTGCTGCACAAATAATAGAAGCTTCTTGGATTTCATCTTTTGTTGGATTTAAATTTTCAATAACACAAAAAGGACTTCCAGGTTTTGAAGTATGAAGAATTGTGTTTTGTTTCCCTTTATATAATTTCATAAGTTCGTCATTGGTTTCTGCATTTTTACCAAGAAGAATTTTTGTTCCTGA
Source organism: Candidatus Woesearchaeota archaeon (assembly GCA_964451185.1). Taxonomy (GTDB): domain Archaea; phylum Nanobdellota; class Nanobdellia; order Pacearchaeales; family GW2011-AR1; genus CAYVGH01. The sequence continues at coordinate 687 of CAYVGH010000033.1, forward strand.
TTTTAATTTAAATTGTCTAAATTTCATATTATATTATATAAATTAGACTTTATATTTTTTATCTATTTTGGAAAGTTCTTTAAAAATATTTTTTTGCTGTCTATTTAATTTTTTTGGAGTTTTAATTTTAATTGTAATAAATTGATCTCCCTTACTATATCCCTTAAGATTACTAATTCCTTTTCCTTTTAATCTTAAAACAGTTTCAGATTCTATTCCAGCGGGAATTTTTATTGTTTCATCTTTGTACATTGTTGGAACTTTTATTTTACATCCTAATGCTGCTTGAGAAAAAGTTATTAATAAATTTGAAAAAAGATCATCTCCTCGTCGAGTAAAAGTTTTATTTGGTTTAACATTAATTACAACAAATAAATTTCCTGGCTTTCCATTTTTAACAACTTCTCCTTTTCCTAGAACTTTTAACATTTGACCAGTGTCAATTCCAGCAGGAATTTTTATTTTTATTTTTATTTTTTTATTAATAATTCCTTTTCCATTACATGTTTTACATTTTTGTTTTGGAATTTTTCCTGTTCCTTCACATTTGTCACATAAAGATTCTTGACGAAATATTCCAAAAGGAGTTCTCCTATTAATAGAAAGTTTTCCTGTTCCTTCACACTTATCACATTTTTCAAATTTTTTATTTTCTGCTCCTGTTCCTTCACACTTATCACATAAAACTGGTTTTACAATTTCAATTTCTTTTTCACATCCAAAAACAGATTCTTCTAAACTAATACTTAATTCATATTGTAAATCTCTTCCTCTTTTAACAGATTCTCCATCATAAAAAGAATCTCCAAATCCTGAACTTCTTCCAAAGTTTCCAAAATCCGAACCACCAAATAAATCTCTAAAAATACTTGAGAGATCATCACTTCTAAAGTTTCCAAAACCTTGTCCTCCAAATCCTGAACCTCCAGAACTCTGATTAAAATCATCATTTCCAAAAGTATCATAATTTTTTCTTTTAGAATTATCACTTAAGATAGAATAAGCTTCACTTATTTCTTTGAATTTTTCTTCATATTCTTTTTCCTTTTCTTTTGGTGCTTTGTCAGGATGATATTTTAATGCTAATTTTTTGTATGCTTTTTTAAGTTCTTCTTTTGTGCTACTCTTATTTATTCCTAAAATTTTATAATAATCTTTATTTGTCATATTCTATAAATTAATAAAATGCTTTTAAATCTTTTTAGAAAATTATTCTTTCTTTTCTTCATCAACAACTTCTGCATCAACAGGTTCTTCTTTTGATTTTTCTTCTCCTTGTTTTTTTGCTTGTTCTTCTGCAACTTTTTGATACATTTTTGTTCCAATTTCCTGTGTATCTTTTTGCAATTGTTCTAATTTTTCTTTTATTTTTTCAGTGTCTTCTCCTTTAATAAGTTCTTTTAATTCTTCTAATTCTTTTTCTAATTTTTCTTTTGTTTCTTTTTCTATTTTTTCTTTGTATTCTTTTAATAATTTTTCAGTAGAATAAATAATATTTTCTGCATTATTTTCAATTTCTATTTTTTCTTTTTTCTTTTTATCTTCTTCTTTATGCTTTTCTGATTCTTTTACCATTTTTTCTATTTCGTCTTTATTTAATCCAGAACCGCCTGTAACTGTGATTTTTTGTTCTTTACCTGTTCCTAAATCTTTAGCAGAAACATTTACAATTCCGTTTGCATCAATATCAAATGTAACTTCTATTTGTGGGATTCCTCTTGGTGCAGGTGGAATTCCAACTAAATCGAATCTACCTAAAGATTTATTGTCTGCAGACATTTCTCTTTCACCTTGCAAAACATTAATTGTAACTGCTGGTTGATTATCTGTAGCAGTAGAAAATACTTGGCTTTTTTTTGTTGGAATTGTTGTGTTCTTGTCAATTAAAGGAGTTCTTATTCCTCCAAGAGTTTCAATTCCTAAAGTTAAAGGCGTTACATCTAATAATAAAACATCCTTAACTTCTCCTCCAAGAATTCCTGCTTGAATTGCTGCTCCTAAAGAAACAGCCTCGTCAGGATGAACAGATTTATCTGGTTCTAATTCTGTAATTTTTTTAACAATTTCCTGAACTTTTGGTATTCTTGTACTTCCACCAACTAAAATTACTTTATTAATTTTATCAACTTTTGCATCTTTTAATGCTTGTTTTGTTGGAGCTTTTAATTTTTCAAAAATTGGTTCACAAATTTCTTCAAGTTTTGCTCTTGTTAATTTAATATTCAAATGCTTTGGTCCTGTGCTATCTGCAGTTAAATAGGGAATATTTATTTCTGATTCTTTTGAAGAACTTAATTCTATTTTTGCTTTTTCAGCAGAATCTTTAAGTCGCTGTAATGCTAAAACGTCTTTGTTCAAATCTATTCCACTTTCTTTTTTAAATTCTTTAATTAAAGATTTTATTATCTTATCATCAATATCATCTCCTCCAAGATGATTATTTCCAGATGTTGCTTTAACTTCAAATATTCCATCTCCTAATTCTAAAATAGATACATCAAATGTTCCTCCACCAAAATCAAAAACTAAGATTGTATGGTTTTCTTTTTTCTCTAATCCATAAGCTAAGGCAGCAGCTGTTGGTTCATTTACAATTCTTAAAACATTTAATCCTGCAATTTTTCCTGCATCCTTTGTTGCTTGTCTTTGTGCATCTTCAAAATAAGCTGGAACTGTTATAACAGCGTCGGTAACTTTAGAACCTAAATATGATTCTGCATCTCTTTTTAATTTTTCTAAAATCATTGCAGAAATTTGCTCTGGGCTATAATCTTTTCCTTCAATAGTTATTTTTTCTTTTGAACCCATTAATCTTTTTATACTTCTAATGGTATTCTTGGGGTTGGCAATGGCTTGTCTCCTTGCTGTTTCTCCAACTAAAATTTCTTTTCCTTTAATCACAACTACACTTGGAGTAGTATTATTTCCTTCAGAATTTGGAATAATTTTTGGTTTTCCTCCTTCTAAAACACTTACTGCTGAAAATGTTGTTCCCAAATCAATTCCAATTATTTTACTCATTTTTATTTTCCTTTAATTTACTTATTTTAACTTTAGATGGTCTTATAACTTTTTCGTTTAATGTATAACCTTTTTGTAATTCTTGTAAAATTATTCCTTCTTTATCTCCTTCTTCTTGCATTAAAACTTCGTGTAATTCTGGATTAAATTTTCCTTTTGCATTTATTTTTTTTAATCCTTGTTTTTCTAAAATAGAATATAATTCTGAATAAATCATATTTATTCCTTTGTCATCTATGTGTTTTATAGCTAATTCAAAACTATCTAAAACATTTAATAATTGCAAAATTAAATCTTTGTTTGCACTTTTTAATATTTCTTGTTTTTCTTTGTCTGTTCTTTTTCTAAAATTTTCAAACTCTGCTTGCAATCTTTGTAATTGTTCAAAATATTGCTCTTGTTTTGTTTTTTCTTGTTCTAATTCTTTTTCTTGTTCTTCTTGTTTTAATTCATCTGATTCTAATTTTTTTTCCATTTTATTTTATGTTGAGCTTAAATCAACAAGTAGAGTTTAAATCAACAAGTTTATAAATGTTTCTATTATATAATTTTATGGGAAGTTTTAAAGAAATAACAATTATAAATTCAGAAATATCTTTTGATGAAAATTTAAATGAAAAACTGCAAAGTTTTTCAAATTGTTTGGGAATGTTTAATAAGAGAGACAAGGAAAAATCTTGTTTTAGGATTTTTGTTCATTTATTAAAAGAAAAAGATTCTCTCTCGTCAGAACAACTCGCGAAAAGATCTAATTTGTCGAGGGCGACGATAATTCATCATCTCTCAAAATTAATTGATTCTGATTTAGTTATAAAAAAAGGAAAAGGATATGCTTTAAGATTTAATAATTTGGAAAATTTAACAAACAGAATTGAAGAAAATATATTTTTAACTTTCAAAAATCTTAAAAAAGTTTCAAAAGAAATAGATGAAAAATTAAAAAAAATTAGATATTAATTTTTATTTATTAAACCAATCTTCAACAATTTTCAAACATTTTTTTTGGTTGGGCCAAGTTATTTTTCTCAAAGCTTTTTTAAAATTAAACCATTTATATTTTGAATGTTCTAATGCGTCTAAAGAAACTTTTGCTTTTTTTACTTCAATTGCATAAAGACCTTCAAATGTTTGCCCAACAAAACCTTTTCTATTTGAATATTTTTTATTATACTTATACTTTCCTTTTTCAGAAAACTTTTTTATATTTAATTGTTTCAAACCTGTTTCTTCTTTTAATTCTCTTTTCACAACATCCAAAATTTTCTCCCCTTTTTCAAAACCCCCTTTTGGAAATTCCCAACCTTTCCAGTGAAGTTTTCTTTTTAATAATAAATATTTAATTCCTTCTTTAGTCTTGGAATAAGTTACAATAAAAATTCCCTTACGATATTTCATTTTATAATTTTCATTCTTTTTCTTTCAAATATTTTGTCACAATTAGGATTCCTACAACACAAATAATTGTAACTATAGTAGCACTTACTAATTGTCCTTGCACAGGACTTGTTGAAGATATTTTATCTACCCAAGACTGAATAACATCTCTCCAAACTAATGCAATTAAAAAACCAAAAGCTGCAAGAAAAGCAGTGTATAAGGCTTTTTTTACTTCTCTATTAAACTTTTTTGCTTTTTCTTTTGCTCTTTGTGCTTGTATTTTTGCTTTTTCTTTTATTTTTTTCATTTCCAAAACTCCAAAGCTTCTTTCAACTCATTATGAGATTTAGCATATTCTTTTAAAGAAACTTTATTCAAAGTAGCATTTACTGCTTGTCTCATTGCTTTTGCTCCTGCAAGAGTTCCTTGTGGATGTCCGTGGATTCCTCCGCCAGCTTGAAGAACAACATCTTTCCCCATGAATTTCATTATTTGTGGGACAATTCCTGGATAAACTCCTCCAGAGGCAACTCCGAAGACAGGTTTAATTTTAAACCATTTTTGAGCAAGATGTTCTTTTGTTTTTTTTGTAAATTCTTGTTCCATCTCTTGTTCAATGTGCAAAACTTCTTTTTTTCCTCCTGACATTTTTCCATAAGCAGTTCCTATGTGCAATGTATCTACTCCGACCATTCTTGCTAATTGTGCAATTATTTCCATTGACATTCCAAAAGCTTTATCTCTATCTAACATTGCATGCCCTGCCCTGTGTGCATGAATTGGAAGTTTTGTAAAATTCCTTGCAGTTTGTAAACCTGCCCAACCAAGAGTTAAAATATCAAGCATAATATAATTTCCACCATTATCTTCAACAAATTTAATTCTTTTTTTCATTTCTTCTGTTTCGGCTGTGCAATTAATTAAATAAACTTTTTTTTCTCCTGTTTTCTTTTCTGCTTTTTTACAAGCTTTTATTGTTAATAAAAATCTTTTTTTGAATTTGTTGAAAGTCTGACTGCTCAAATTTTCATCATCCTTAGTAATATCACAACCTCCGAGCCAAGATTCATAAGCTACTTTTGCGTGTTCAGAAGGAGTTAAACCAACTTTGGGTTTTACAATTGTTCCAACCAAAGGTCTGTCTTTAACTTTCAAATATTTTCTAATTCCTTTAATTCCAAATTGTGGTCCTTTGAAAGATTTTAACATTTTTTCAGGAATATTTACATCTTCCCATCTTAATCCTTTTGCAGATTTCATTCCATAAATATTTCCTCCAATAGAAGATAAAATTTCAGGAAGATTTCC
>CAYVGH010000034.1:0-6304 GCA_964451185.1 Candidatus Woesearchaeota archaeon
ATTTAATCTTTTTTGTTTTTCAAAAATTCTCTCTCTTTTAATTTTTAAAATCTTTAATTCATTTATTTTATTTGTTAAATCTTCAATTTGAAGTCTAACTATTTTATCATCAAATTCTTCAATATCAAAAACCTGTCTTTTGAGTAACTTTTGTTTTTCAACTAATTCAAAAAGTTCTTTTTCCAAAATAGTATTTGAAGAATTAATTTCATAAAAATCTTTTTGTTTTTTTTCTAAATCTTTAAATTTTATTTTTAAAAAGTTTAATTCTTGAATTTTTTTTTCTGAATCAGAAATTTCTAATTCTGAATTCACAATTTTTTTAGAAATTTCTTTCTTTTCTTTTGATAACTTTGTTATTTCTAAAAGATTTTCTGAACTATTTGAATTTAATTTATCTATTACATTTTTTTTATAATCTTTATTTACATCTTGCATACAAGTGGGACAAACTTCAATATGCATTAATTTTTCTTTTATAGAATCATTATCTTTAATTTTTAATTCTAATGAACAAATTTTTGAAGTAATATTTAAATTATATTCATTTAATTATGTTATTTCATATTTTTTCTTTTGAATTTTATTTTCCAACTCATTAATTTTTAATTCATTAAATTTTAATTTTTCTAACTCAAAAATTTCTAAATTTAATTTTTCAATTAATATTTTGTTATTAAAAATTAATTCATTTTTTACTTTAATAAAAAAATTTATTTTCTCAATTTCTTGGTTTAATTTATTTCTATCTTCAATTTTTTTTGTAATTTTATTTAATTTTTGTTTTTTGTTTATTAACTCAGTCTCTAATTCTTTTAAGCTTGATTCACTAAATTTTAATTTTTCTAATTCAAAAATTTCTAAATTTAATTTTTCAACTAATTGTTTATTTTCAAGAATCAAAGAACTTTTTGTTGCAATCATTAAATTTGTTTTCTCAATTTCTTGCTTTAATTTATTTTTTTCTTGAATTTTTTTTATAATTTCATTTAATTCATTTTCAATTCTTTTTCTATTTTCTAATTTTAAAATAAATTCATCTTTTATCAATAAAAGCTCTTGTTTTTGAGAAGATAATTTTATTTTTTTTTGTTTTATTATTTCTTTGTCTTGTTTTAAGTTTTTTGTCAAGCCTTGTTTAAACTTTTTTTCTTCTCTTATTTTTAAAAGAACAATTGAAGAATTTTCCAAAATTTTTTTGTATTTATCAATTCCAAAAACATGCCTCAAGGTATTTATTCTTGTTTCAGAATCCTGAAGAATAATTTGTTTCATTTCTTCTTGTGGTGTATAAACTGTAAACTTGTATAAAAGATTTTGCTTTCTTAAAAATTCTTTTGGATAATTAAGGATTTCTAAAACCTTGTTTTTTAATTCTGTTACAGAAAGTTCTTGCTTTTCGTTATTAATTGTGATGGCGGCATAATCTTGTGAAATTGTTTTTTTTCTTTTTAAAGTTCTTTCAATTATCACAATTTTATCATCAATTTCAAATTCAATTGAAACTCCCCCTTCATTTTTTCCATTTCTTAAAAGCAAAGAACCTCTTTGACCTGGCTGCAATCCAAATAATGCAAATTCAATTGCCAAAAGAATTGAAGTTTTTCCAGAGCCAATATCTCCAGATAATAACACAGAACCTTTTGGAAATTTTATTTCTTGACTTTCATAACTTCTTATGTTATTTAATTTTATTTTTTTTAATAGCATTTTAAAACCTCAAAACCCTTGTTGCTTCTTCAATTAAACGAGAATTAAAAGTTTCTACTTTTTCACCTTCTTGCTTTTCAATTGAAAGAATATCCATTAATTCATCAGTATAAGGATTAAAATCAGAAGGATTTTCTTCAGAATACAATTTAACTGTTTCTTGCTCAATTTTTTCAGAATCTTTTTCAGAAATATCAAATTTAAGTTCAACTTCTTTTGTTTTTAAATCATGAGTATTTTTTAATAAAAAATAAGCTCCTTTTTCTTTTGCAAATTCTTCAATTTGGGAAAATTTTATATCTGAATTTCTTCCTCTTTTTAATTCTCCTTTAATTCTTAATAAAATAATTTTATCTTTTAAACTTCTTTTTTCAAGTTCTAAAATAATTTTTTCTGTTGCAATTAAACTATCTTCAAATTCTAATTCTAATTTTTCTATTTCTTTTGTGGGAATTTTAATAAATTGAACTTGTTGTATTGATTCTGTATCTACAATTACAAAACTTCCTTGCTTTAAGTCTTCTAATTCCTTGAAATTATTTGGAAAAACAGGCCCTGGATAAACAAAACCTTTTTCATTAAATGAAACATGAATATGCCCAAGGGCATAATAATCTACTTTTGGAAGTTTTTCAGATTCCAATGAATCAATTGGTAATGTTCCTACAATTTTATCTATTGTTGTGTGCAACATAAAAATCTTAAACATACCAGGGGCATCATTTAATTTTACTCTTCTTATGTCTGGAATTTCTAAACCAGATTTTCTTCCGGGATAACCATAAATTGCTACATTTTTGTGAATATGCGGGTTTAAGAAAATCAATCCATTTTTTTCTTCTGCATCATAAACATTTTTACAAAATCCTGCTTTTTCTAAAACATCTAAAAAAGTTTTTCCTGAAATAGAATAATCATGCGAACCTGCAATTATAAAAACTGGAATTTTTGCTTGTTTTATTTTTCTAAATTCTGCAAAAGTTTTTTTTAGAATTTCAATTCCTGGAAAAGCTGAATCAAATAAATCTCCTGCTATTAAAATAAAATCTAATTTTGAGTTTATGCAAACTTCAATTGCTTTTTTAAAAGATTTAAAATTTAAATCTTGCATTGGCTCTTGTTTCCAACCTCCTAAATGTGAATCAGCTATATGTGCGAATCTCATAGAAAATAAAAAGAAAATATGTTTTTAAGGATTGTTGGGATTAAACAAAGATTTAAATAATTATTAATTTTGTTTTATTTATGAGGTTGAATATTTTGTTTGGGGGTGAAGCAGGAACAGGACCAAATGTTTTGACACATCTTCTTGGAAAAGCATTGGTTAAACAAGGTTATTATGTTTTTTACTCGCGAGATTATCAGAGTTTGATTCGTGGTGGGCATAATTTTAATGTCTTAACTTTTTCTGAAAAACCAGTTTATTCAAATGGTTCTAAAATTGATGTTTTGGTTGCGTTAGATGAAAATACAATTAAATTACATTCTAAAGATTTGAAAAAAAATTCAGTGATTTTGAAAAATCATAAAGAAAATATGTATTATGGAGGAAGATTGTTTAAACTTCTTGGAATTGATTTTAAATTTTTAGATAATGAATTAAAAATTTTAAAAGATAAATATAAAGAAAATTTAATTCAAGCAAAAAAAGGTTATGAAGATGAAATCAAAAAAATTTATGAAATTAAATTTAATAAAAATAAAAATTATTTTGTAAATGGAAATCAAGGCGTTTCTGAAGGTGCGATTAAATCTGGTTTGGATGTTTATTTTGCTTACCCAATGACTCCAGCAACCTCGGTTTTAGTTGAACTTGCTGGAAAACAAATTGCAAATAATTTTATTGTTTTAGAATTAGAAAACGAACTTGCTGTTATTAATGCTGGAATTGGTTCTGCAATTACTGGTGCAAAAACAATGATTGGAACTTCTGGTGGAGGTTTTGACTTGATGACAGAAGCTTTAAGTTTAACAGGAATTGCTGGAATTCCATTGGTAATTTTTCTTTCTCAGCGTCCTGGACCTGGAACTGGAGTTGCAACTTATACTGCTCAAGGGGATTTAAATATTGCTTTGCATTCAGGACATGGAGAATTCAATAGAATTGTTTTGGCTCCAGGAAATCCAAAAGAAGCAGAAGAATTAACAAGCCAAGCTTTTTATTTTTCTCAGAAATTTAAAATTCCTGTAATTATTATTTCAGATAAACATTTGGGCGAAAGTTTTTACACTTTAAAAGAAAAAGCAAAAATAACAAGTTCAAAAAAATCTACAAATTTTGGAAGATATAATTCTTATGAAAAAGATGAAGAAGGAAGTGCAACAGAAGATGCTGAATTAATTAAAAAGAATATTGAAGCACGATTGAAGATTGGAAAAGAAATTGAAAAAGAAGCAGGAAAATTTAATCAATATGAAATTTATGGAAAAAAGAATTCAAAAAATGTTATTGTTTCTTGGGGTTCAACAAGCGGAGTTATTATTGATGCTATAAAAGATTTAGATACCCAAGGAGGGCACAAGAACCTGCAAGCAGGTTGTAAGTTCATTCAAATAAAATATCTTGAACCTTTTCCAAAAGAAATTGAAAAAGAATTAGAAAATAAAAATTTAATTTTAATTGAAAACAATGCAACTGGTTTGCTTGGAAATTTAATTAGAGAAAAAACAGGAATTAAAATTGAAAAGAAAATTTTAAGATATGATGGAAGACCTTTTTTATGTGATGAGTTGAGAGAAGAAATTAGGAGGAAGTTGTAATGAAAATAAAAAAAGCAACGAAAAAAGATTTTGAAGAAATTACTAAGATATTAAAAAAAGAATCTTCTAAAAAACCATACAATGAGAAATACACTCTTAAAAAAGCATTTGAAGAAGTAAAAGATTTTGCTAAATCAGAATTATATCTTGCAGAAATTGAAGGGGAAATTGTAGGATTTATCTCTGCTTATATTGTTCCAGAAAATAAAGAAAAAGCTTACATTGGAGAATTGTGGTTAAAAGAAAAATTTCAAGGACAAGGAATTGGAAAAGTATTAACCAAATTTATCGAAGATAAATATAAAAAACTAAATGTTAAATTAATTAGATTGGTTGCAAAAAGAAATGCAGGTGCATTCAAATTTTATAAAAAATTAAAATACACTGAATATAAAGAATTAGTGTTTATGGAAAAAAAATTAAAATGAAAATAAATTTATCAACAAAGAGCAAATCAAAGATTTCCACTTCATCTGGATTAAATATCCAGACGAAAACAAAACCAACTTGGTGTCCTGGATGTTATAATTTTCAGGTTCTTGCTGGTGTGAAAAATGTTTTAGAAAAAACAAAGAATCCTAAAAAGAATTTCGCGATTGTAACTGGAATTGGTTGTCATGCGAAAATTTTTGATTATTTAAATTTAAATGGAATTAATTCTTTGCATGGAAGAGCTTTGCCAACTTGTCTTGGAATTAAAGTTGGAAATCCAAATTTAAATGTAATTGGTTTTTCTGGCGATGGAGATGCTTATGCAGAAGGAATCTCACATTTGATTCACGCTTGTCGTTATAATTCAGATATGACTTATTTTGTTCATAATAATCAAGTTTTTGCTTTAACTGTTGGACAACCAACTCCAACAACAGAAATTGGTTTTAAAGATAAAACAACTCCGCAAGGTGTAAAAGTAAATCCTCTTAATCCAATTGCTTTAATGCTTGCTTCTGGTGCAAGTTTTGTTGCACGAGTTTTTGCAGATGTAAAGCAAATTGAATATGTTTTAAAAGAAGCACTGAAACACAAAGGATTTTCTTTTATTGAAATTTTGCAACCTTGTTTAATTTTTCATCCAGACAAAAATTACAAAGATAAAATTTATTCTTTAGAAAAAACAAAACACAACAAACATAGTTTTGAACAAGCTTGGAAAAAAGCACAAGAATTTGATTATAATAAAGTTGAGAAAATTCCAACTGGAATTTTTTATCAAACAAAAAAACCAGTTTTTGAAGAAAATTATGAACAATTAGTTAATTTGAAAAAGAAGAAAAAATCTTGGAAAGATATTAAGAGATAATCAATTTCCAAACATAAATTCTTTCCATAAATAATTTCTCGCAACCAATTTCTTTTTCTTTGTAGCCTAATTTTTTAAAATCAATTCCTTTTGTTAAAGAACTTGTTAGTAAAAAGATTTTCCCATTTTCTTTTAAATAATTTTTTGCTTGTTTTAAAAATTTATTAATAATTTCTGAACCTTGTTTTCCCCCAGTTGTGGCTAATTGTGAATCTACTGGTTCTTTTTCATCTTTTGGCAAATAAGGTGGATTAAAAATAATTAAATTATATTTTCCTTCTATATTTTCAAATAAATTTGAATAAGTGCATTGGAACCCCAAAGCTTTGCAATGTTCAACAGCTTTTTGATTTATATCAACTGCAAAAATATGTTCTTGTTTTATTCCAAGTTTTTTTGCAGTTTCTAAAAGAATTCCAGAGCCAGAACCAATTTCTAAAAATTTCAAATTTGAATTTTCTTTTAATAAAGTTGGTATTTCTTTTTTTAAAATTTTAGAAAGTAAATAAGAGTCTTCAGCTGGTTGGTAAATTT
>CAYVGH010000035.1:0-5943 GCA_964451185.1 Candidatus Woesearchaeota archaeon
AAGTTGAAAATAACCATTCTTTAGAAATAGAAGATTTTATAGAATCTCCAAATAAATGGTGGGTGGTTGCTTGGCCTTTTGAAAATGAAATTCCAAATCAATGTATTGGAAATAATTGTATTTGTATTTGTCCTGGAAATTCTTTTAAAGAATGTAATGAAAAAGGAACTTGTAGAATTGTTAGTGAAAAAATAAAAACAATAAATGAAAATGGAGAGAATGTTCCCATTAAAATTGAAGGTTTTATTCAAGTAAAAATAAGTAATAAATTAGAAAACAATGAAAATATAACTTTGGTTCAAAAAACAGGATGAGATAATTTATTAAATTAAAAAATATACATTAAATAATGGGAAATAAAAGAGCAGAAATAGAAGAACTTGTAAGAACATTGTTATGGATTTTGTTTTTTGTTGCACTTTCTTTTGGTGTTTATTATTTAATTAAACGTTTAACTACAATTTAAAATGAAAAATTCAAAAAAAGCAGAAATGAGTTCAAAGATGATAGTTAGTATTATTCTTTTAATTACTGGTTTTGTAATTATTATTCTTATTTATTCAAGTATTGGTTGGGAAGGCATGGCTGATAAACAAGTTTGCCATCTATCTGTTATTGAAAGAGCAACTATGCCTCAAATTGCAGGAGCACAGACATTAATTCCTCTGAATTGTAAAACCGGAAAAATTTGTGTTAGAGGAAAAAAACTTTTTAAAAAAGGAAAATGCAAAGAATTTGAAAATGAAAAAAAGGTTAATTATGTTGATGTTGAAAAGATAGAAGATGTTGAAAAATTAATTTCAGATGAGATTCTTGACTGCTGGACAATGATGGGTGAAGGAAAAGTTAGTTTGTTTTCACAATATTGGGCTAACACAATGGGAATTGGGGATATTTATTCTACTGGTGTTATTTGTTCAAGAATTGCTTTTGATGAAACAACTCTTAAAGAAAAAGGAATTGATTTGTCTGGTGTTGATGTTGAAGATTATATGACAAATCATAATATTCCTGGAAAAAATAAAACCTATAATGTTTATATTTCAGAACAAAAAGGAAAAATAAATCCAAGAGATTTGTTTGGAATAGAAGAAAGTGATGAAGAGATGATGAAAGAAAACATTCCTCAAGATTCAGGTAAAGAAAAAGAAATAGCTATTTTATTTACACAAATTTCAGCTCCAACTAATTGGGGTTCATTAAAAAATATTGGAACTGCATTGTTTGGAGGGGCTGCTCTTGCTCCAGGCATAGCTTTTACAGGGGTGAGAAGTGTAGGAAAAGTTTGCACTTCTGGAGGGTATCAAGCAATAGGATGTGCATTAATTGCAACAGTTCTTGTTGGTGGACAACAATTAAATGTTTTAAAACAAAAAAGTGTTTCAGAAGAATATTGTGGGGATATTTCTACAGGTAAAGAAGCAAGAAGAGGATGTAGTGTTGTAAGGGCAGTAAATTATAATTTGGAAGATATAAACAAATATTGTTCTGTAATTGAAGGCAAAAATTAAAAATTTTTGTATTCATTCAAATTAAATACTGAAAACAATTCAAATGAAAGCGAAAATTAAAAATTTTGTATTCATTCAAATTAAATAAGAACAGAAATAAATTTAAATGAAAGCAAAACATAACTTAGTTAAATTTATAATCTTATTTTGTTTTTGTAATTTATGAAAAAAATAAGAGGTTTATTTTTTAAAAATAAAAAGCAAAAAAATAATTTTTTTAATTATAATTTTTTACCAAAAAAACGTAGAGCAGATGAAATGCTTTTTCCAGTTATTATTTTTATTATGCTTAATCTTATTTTTTGCACAATTTTCTTAACTTTTGTATATACATATTCAACAGGAGCTTCAGTATATGAACAAGCTTATGCAAAAGAAATTGCTTTGCTAATTGATAAAGCAAAACCAACAACTCAAATTTTTTTAAATTTTGAAAAAGGATTTGAAATAGCAAAAAAAAATAAAATTTCTAAAGAAAATTTAGTTAGTGGAGAAAATAATCAGGTAATTGTTAAACTTTCAAATTCAAGAGGATATGTTTTTGAATATTTTTCAGATTATGATGTTAATTTTTATCCAGATAAAGAAAATGAAAATAATTTAATTATTATTATACGTGAAAAAGGAGAAGAAAATGAATAAAATTGGTGGAGAAAAATTACTTTCTATTTGGTGGTTTTTAGTTCTTGGCATAGTTGGTTTAGGAATTGTAGGAGGTGTTTTTATTTTTTATTCAGCAGGAGTTGATATTAGGGAAATAGAAGCAAATGTATTATCTGAAGAAATTATAAATTGTTTAACAGGGCAAGGTTATGTAAATGATGCTCTATTTGAAAATGATTTTGATATTTTTAAAGAATGTAATTTTAATAAAGAAATAATAAATTCAAGAGAATTTTATTTTGAAGTTGAAATTTTAGATAATAATGGAAAAAATTTAACAAAAGAAATTAAAGCAGGAAAATCAAGTTTTAAAGCAGATTGTGGAGTAACAAGTGGGGAAGAAGAAAAAAAAATAAAAGCTGAAAAATTTCTTAAATGTATTCAGAAAGAAGAAAGTGTTATTTATTATAAAAATAATGAAAAAAAAATTGCAACACTTTATATTTTAACAGCATCAAATCAAAGAGGTAAAAAAATTGCAGGAATTTAAAATGAAAAATAAGAAGGCGCAAGTAGGAACAACTTTAACTTGGATGATAGCATTTCTTGTTATTTTTTTTATTATGCTTTTATTTCTTGTTTTCACAAGTGCTTTAGCTGCAAAAAATGTTCTTCTTGTTCTTAATGAAGGGAAAAATAAAATTGATATTTCATCAAGTATGAATCCTCTTACTTCACAAAGAAAATTATTTTATGTTCTTAATTATCCTTTAGAAAATAATAAGACAATTAAGGAATTAATTATTTTTTCTAGTGATGAAACTGTTAAAATAAACATCCAAAAAAATGCAACAAAAATTTTACAAACTCCTGATAAAATTCAAAATCAAGAAATTTGTTATTCTTTTTTTATAGACAAACCTTTTAAAAAAGGAAATTTTAATTCAGCAGAAATTAATTTTTTTAATAATAAAAAAATAAATGTAAAATTATATTCTAAAAAATGTTAATTATAAAAAATAAAAAGGGAAGTGAAAGTATAGCAACAACTTTATTAGTTTTTTTAATTTTATTAGTTTGTACTAGTTCTTTATTTATTTTTATTACACATTCTAAAAAAGTAAATATAGAGATTTTAGATGCAGGAATTATGAATGAAGTTCAGTTAAAACAAAATTTAGCAGAGTTTTACATTAGAGAAGCAAGTGAAAAAGCAGTTGTTGAATCTTATGATGAAGTTATTAAAAATAATGAATATATTAAAGAGCCAACTTATAATTTAGAAAAAAATGTTGAATTTAATGAGCTTAATAATAATTTAAATCAAATTTTTATTGAAAAGTTTAAAATAAATTTTAAAAATTATAAATTTCAAGAAGATTATTTAAAAAATTTACAAGAGAATATTTCACCTCCTTTTTTTGATGGTGAAAAATTAAATATCAATGTTTCTAATTTTGAAATTAATGAATTTTCTGAAAAAATAAATGTAACTTATTATCCTAAAATTTCTTTGAATATTGAATTAAATAAAATTGGTTTAGATAATTTTGATAAAATTTATCAGATTAAAGAAGAGTGTAAAGATGAAGAAAGTATTGAAAAAATGGAAAATTGCTTTAAGAATAATTTAACAAATTTTAATGTTAAAATTGTTGAAAAAATAATTTCTGAAGATGAAAAATATTTTATTGTGAATTTAACTAGTAAAAAAGAATTTTTAATTAATGGAGAATTTAAAAAAATAGATTTTAGTTTTATTTCACTTTAAAAAAGTTTATAAAGTAACACCAATGATATTTCAAGCTTCCTTCACTTTGTTCAGGAAAAAGTAAAACAGGAAATTTTCCATTACAAACTTTTTAATAGTTGAAGTAAAAAAGTTTATAAAGATAAAAATCATAAATAAGCTATGGTAAGAAGAGGTAATAAGAAAGCACAAGAAACTTGGAAGCTTATTTCAATTATTATTGCAATTGTTGTGGGTATAATGGTAATACTTGGGTTTACTCAAGGCTGGGGTTATATTTTTGGTAAAATTGGTTGGTTACCAAATGATTTGGTTCCTACTACTGTATTGTGTGCCACTTACGCTAGTCAAGACAGTTTAGCTCTAAGTTATTGCGGATATCAAGAACTAACAATTGATGGAAAAAAAGGATTTTATAATTGTGATTACATTCATGACAAAGCAGAAGATACTTTAGATGAAGGAGCGGGTTTTCCAAAAATGGGTGGTTGTAAAATAACAGCTGAAAAATATTGTGAACAGCTAAAAGAAAATGAAGACAAAGCATTTAAAGATTCAACAATTGTTAATGGAGAAACTTGTGAAAATTGGGGTGTAACTAAAGATTAAGAGATTTAGTTTAGAATAATAATCTTTATAAATACAAAAAAGTTAATAAGAAAATGAATAATAAAAAAATTTTAAGTTTATTTTTAATGAGTTTTATAGTTCTTAGTTTGGGGGCAGGATTAGTTAGTGCTCAAACAAAATATCAACTAGAAATTGTTGATGGAAAATTGATATCCACTCAAATAGGAGGAAATACAGAAAAACCTATTGAAAGTGTTAACACTAACACTTTTCCTGGAAATATTTTAGAATTTTTTGGATTTCAAGGAAATTTGACTTTAATTGTTGTACAACTTATTGTTGTTATGATTCTTATTGCTGCTCTATTTGATATTCTTAGGTTAACCATGTTTACTAAAACACCACGGCTTTTAATTTCAATAGGTATAGCTTTAATAACTAGTATGACTGGAGGGATAATATCTTTAGCTGCTATAGCATTTTCTATTGCTGGAGGAATAGCTGCCTTTGGTGTTGCATTAATTGTTATTATGGCAGTTGTAGTTTTTATTATTCTTCATTTTGTTTCTAATAAATTTTTCATTCATATGCTGCGACAAAAGAGTGCTGCTGAAGCTGAACAAGCAAGAGAAAAAATTAAAACATTTGCAGCATCAGTAAAGGAATTTGCTGAAACAATGAGTGGTAAAGGAACAACAAGCGGCAAATCAAATGAATAAATTCATCCTCTAGATTCTTTTCCACTTCAAAAACCTTTTTTAAGTCAATTTTCTTAATTATTTTATGAAAAAAAATACTTTAATTGGAATTTTAATTTTTACTTTAATATTTGTGCAAATATTTTCTTTTCAAGTGCAAGCTAGTTCTGATTTACAAGGTGTTGGTGATGATTTAGAAGGAAAGGTTGGAGAATTTGAAACAGCTAAAGAAAATGTAGAAACAAAATGGGATTATTTAGGAAAAGAATGGCAAAATATTTTATTAAAAAATAAGTTTGTTGTGGGAGTTGATAATTTTTTAAAAAAAATAAATTTTGTTTTTGTGTTTTTATTTGGAGAAGATTATTCATTATCTTTAACATTGCTTGTAATTATTGTTTTGTGGATTTATCTTTTTCTTGAGCTTTCAGAAATTTTAAAAGATTTTACAATGTTTTCACCTGGAACTTCTAAAATAATTGGTTTGGGTGTAACAATTATTAGTGCTCAAGTAGGAATATTAAGAAAATTCACCCAAGCTTTTGGCTGGATTATTTTTTCACCAGAAGCATGGTGGATGAGATTTATAATTTTTATAGTTGTATGTGTTATTTTAATTTTCTTGCATAAAATAACTTGTGTTTTAGGAAAAAAACACAAAGAAAGCAAAGAAAAACAAGAAAAAGCAGAAGCAAAAACAGAAAGAAAAACTTTAAAAAAATATTTTGAATCATTTATTAAAGCATTTGGAGGTAAATAAAATGGCAAAAGCAAATAGGAAATTTGTATTAACCATTTTAAAGATATAAAA
>CAYVGH010000036.1:0-5918 GCA_964451185.1 Candidatus Woesearchaeota archaeon
AGGAAATTTCTACGTTGAACTTTTTTCCAAAAAAGAAAAGAGAGACAAAACAAGTTTCATCTCACTGCAATTTTTTTACAAAAAATCACAAAGCACAAATGGAACTCTCGTTTGGAATGATTTTTTCGATTATTCTTATAATAATTTTTATTGCATTTGCTGTTTATGGAATTACTAAATTTTTAGAAATTTCAAGAGAAGCTCAAATAAAAAATTTTCTTAATAATTTACAAAATGATGTTGATAATATGAGGTCATCTTCAGGAGAACAAATTATCAATAGAAGTTATGTCCTTCCAAAAAAAATAACAAAGGTTTGTTTTGTAAATGATTCTAAAAATATAGAACTTCGTTCATTAAAACAAACATATCCAAGAAGAGAAAATATAAATAATATAGAATTTGATCCGAATCTTTGTGTAGAAAATATAAATCAAAAAGTAAAAATAAGATTAAGCAAAGGTTTTAGAGATAATTATGTTACACTAAGTGCAGGATAAATTTTTATAGTGTAAATTGTTGTTTGTGTTATGAAAAAAGCACAATTAAATTTATCTTTTGGCTGGATTTTTGCAATTATTGTTGGTGCAGTGATTCTTTTATTAACAATTTATGGAGTAACAAAATTTATTAACACTTCTGGACAAGAGCAGGATATAGCCGGTGCAAAAAAATTGGGAATTTTATTTAATTCACTTGAAACAGGTCCTGAATCAGTAACTTCAACTCCTTTTAAAATTTCTTCTGAAACAAAAATTTATAATACATGCAATAATTTTGGTGGTTTTGGAAAACAAAAAATATCCTTTTCTACTTTAACATTTAAAAAATGGTCTTCTCCATCAGGAGAAGTTAGTTTTAAAAACAGATATTTATTTTCTAATAGATCTGTTCAAGGAAAAAAATTCTACTTTTTTGTAAAACCATTTGAATTTCCATTTAAGGTCGCTGATTTGGTTTATTTAACATCTGCTGATGATAAATATTGTTTTGATGATGGTGTTCCAGATGAAGTTAAAGAAGAAATTTCTGATTTAAATCAAGAAAATATTGCTCCAAATTGTAGTGAAGCAAATGAACAAACAATTGAAATTTGTTTTTCTGGGACTTGTGAGATTGAAGTTAATCTTTATAAAAATTATGTTAAAAAAGGAGATGATACACTTTATTTTGTCACACCTGAAAAAGGAAGTGATAAACTTTATTTTGTTACACCAAATAAAAGATTTGAAGGAAAAGATTATTCATTAATGTATGCTGCGATTTTTTCAGATAAAAAAACCTATGAATGTCAATTAAAAAGATTATTATTTAGAACAAAAGAATTAGCTTTGCTGTATAAAGGAAAAATTAAAATTTCTCGTGAAGGATTAAATTTAGAAGATGATTTAACTTCTTTAATTACTCAGATTGAACATTATAATGATTCTTCATATCTTCAAGGAATTGCTAATCAAGTTGAAACTCTTAAACAAAAAAATGAATATACTAATTTATGGTAAAATGAAAAATAAAAATCAAAAATTTTGTAATGGTATTTTTAAATTTCCTTTAGTAAAACAAGGACAAATGAAGATTCAGCAAATGGCATTTATGATGGTTGCGATTTTTATTTTTTTCGCACTAGTTGGAATGTTGATTATTACTACAAAATTTTCAGGATTAAAAGAGCAGGCAAATTTATTACATGAAGAAAATGCAATGAGATTAGCATCAAAAATAGCAAATTCTCCTGAGTTTTCATGTGGAAATTCTTTTGAAACTTCAGAAGCATCATGTGTTGATTTTGACAAGGTTATGGCTTTAAAAGAGCAAATTAAAAATAACCCCAATATTTACAAAGATTTTTGGGGTGATGTTTCAAAAATTGAAATAATAAAAATTTATCCTTCTGAAGAAAACATTACAAAATGTACAAATAAGAATTATCCAAATTGCAGCAAATTAACTTTAATTTCAGGACAAGGAATGTCAAAAGGAAATTTCATAACTTTATGCAGAAAAGAATTTAAGAATGCACAAACCTATGATAAATGCGAATTAGCACAAATATTTGTAAATTATGAGGTTGTTGAATAATGTTAAGAAAAAGAGCACAGGAAGTAAAATCAACACTGCCCAGTGTACCCCTTAAGATTTGGGGCAAGATTTTTCATACTGCCTTTTTAAAGAAAAAAGCACAGGAAGAAATGGTTGGTTTTATTTTAATAATTGTTTTAGTAGCAATAATTTTGCTTGTTTTTTTAGGTTTCTCTTTAAATCAATCTCCAGCAGAAGTAGAAAGTTATGAAGTTAATAATTTTATTTGGTCTTTTTTATCATACACAACAGATTGTCAAGATTCTAACAACCAGTATTATTCAGTGCAAGATTTAATTTTTCAATGTGAAAAAAATCCCATAGGAACATGTTTAGATGAAAATAATACTTGTGAGGTTTTAAATGAAACTTTAAAAGGAATTTTAAATGAAAGTTGGGATGTTGGAGAAAATTGGCCAAATAAAGGATATGAATTAAAAATCTTTAAAAATAGTACAAGTGGAATGGAACCTATTATTCCAATAATAGGAAAAGGAAATAAAACAAATAATTATAAAGGCTCTTCACAACTTTTTTCAAAAAGCAGAGGGAGAGAAATGTTTTATATAAATTTTAGAGTTTATCATTAAATAATATTTTTTCAAAATTTATGAATTTTAAAACAAATTAAACTTTAATATGAATTGTTACACAATCTACAACAATTTCTGGTTTGTGTCTTATTCTTTTTTTTGTTTTTTCTTCAATTAAATCTATAAATCCAAATCTTTCTAATAGTTTGATATCATCACTTACTGATTTAAAGCCTCTTTTTAGTTTTTTAGCTAAATCATAAATTGATTTTGGGTTTTGAGTTTTAATAACATTAAGCATTCTTGCTTTTTCATTGCTTAATAAATGCCTTAAAGCTGCTAAATCTGAAAACTCATAATCTTTTTTAGATATTTTTGTATCTTTTAAAATTCTAAATGCTCCCTTTGATTCTTTTATTGTTACTTCTCTTGTTTTAGTTGTCATTTTATCTTTTAAGATGAAAACAAGCTAAAAATCTTGTAAAGATCTTTTTTGTCTTGTTTTTGTCGTCCTTTTTGTTTTTAATAATTTTTTATTATTCATCTTGGGTTATCATCCTGTTCAGATTGCACGTTAGATTGCACGTTAGATTGCACGTTAGATTTTATAATATAATAAGTATATTTTCCTGTTTTGCCTACTCGCTCAAATATATTTTTTTTAATTAAATCATCAAGGTCATTAAATGCAGTTTTGATAGAACATTCACAGAGTTTTGAATATTCTTCACGTTTTATTTTCTTATGGTTATAAGTATATTCCACTGCTTTTTTCTGCCTTTCATTCAATTTAGACTCATCTATTTTAGGAATTTTTTCTATTGCTGGATTATTAAAACTAATCACAAAGGAATTTTGCCTTTCTTCAAATATTGGATTTGGTAAATTTGATTTCTTCATTGCTTCCCTAATTCTTAAAAAACCAGTTCCTCTCTTATCCATAATTTTCAATTTACTTAAGACTTCAACTAAAATTTTGTTTCTTGATTTTGGGATGTAGTCATCTTTCAATATCTCACTAACTTTTAGAGGTCTTAATAATTCTCCTGGGTTAATAATATCTACTCTATTGTTCTCTAAACAATCATTACTTAAGTACATTTCATACCTCCTTTTTTATTCGGTAGTTTATTCGGTAGTTTATTCGGTAGTTTAAGGGAGTAATATCCTCTTTTTTTAGATCCGATAAATTTTATATAGCCTCTTTTTTCTAAATCTTTTAAATCAAGCCTTGCAGTCTTGTCAGAAACAGCAAACATTTGTTTATATTCTCTAGGTGCAATTCTAAGATTAATCTTAAGATAATTTATAACTTTCCTTTGCCGTTCATTTACTTCTTCTTTAATTTCAACAACTGTTTCCTGATAGGGTCCAATAAATTTAATTACAAAATAACCTGTATCTTCTTTATATTCAGGTTCAGGCAACCCCCATTTCTTCATTGCCTGTTTCATTCTTAAAATTCCTGAACCTCTTTTATCCATTAATTTTTTTCTTAAAAGTATATCAACAATTTTTTTATTTCTACTTTTAGGCTTATAATCTAACTCCTCTAATTTTTCCACAGTCAAAGGTCTTAATAACTCCCCTGGAGAAATAATTTCAATTCTATTATCAAACATTCGGATCAAAACATTTTCCTGTTTGTGATAATCCCTATGAACCAAGGCATTAATAACTGCTTCTTTTAACGCACTAATTGGATATTCTGTTTTATGTTCTGTTTTAAAACCAACCGTTTTAGCTGATGTTTTCATGTTTCTTAAAAAGAAATTTTCACATTTATCAATCAATTCAAATAGATTTCCATTAAACTCATTTTTATCAATCCATTCTACCATGTCAATGCCTTTGTATCTATCAGCAAGAATTGTTGAAAAAGGTAAATTCACCTGTGGATTTTTTCCAAATAATAAAATTCCTGCAATTGTTGGGACAATCTTTTTGTTTTTTTTAATAATAAAGTGTTCCTTCTCTAACAAATTAAAAAAATGCTTTTCATCCAATTGGTTTGTTAGGTTGCTTTCTTTAAAATATTTTTTAATCTCCTCTAAATCCAAATCATCTAAAGTAGCATTTTTAACAGGAAAAATGTCTTGTGATTTTGATGAGCCTTCTCTGTAAAGTCTTGCTATTTCTTCTTTGTTAGCAACCATGTTTGATGAGCCAATCCTAACTCTTGGAACATGCTCGCCTCTGACAAAATAAGGCGTGTCTTTTCCTTTTGGGCAATGAATTATAAGAAAATCTTTATCTTGATATTTTATAAATTCTATTTCTGGCTCTTTATCTAATTTACACCAGTGTCTTATTATTTGAGTAAATTTATGTTCTATTTTTTGTGATTCTTTTAAACCAATTAATTTTTTAGTTTCATCTTCAATACCTAAAATTATTTTTCCACCTCTGGAATTATAAAAAGAAGTAACTAATTGAGCAATTTTTTTTGATTCTGGTAATTCTGATTTAAATTCAAGGTCTTTATTTTCTTTTTCTTTTATTAAATATTCAAATTCTTGTTTTTTCATGTTTTTTTTGTTTTAATAGGTTTTCCTATTGCTGTTTTTAGGTATATGTTATTTTGAAACATATATTATTTTGCTACATTCATTTGAAAATAATATATATTAAAAAAAAGATAGATATGCTTATAAATGTTTACTTTTTCCTTTTTTTTAGGGTGTTTTGAATAAAAAGTGACACCAAAAGCTTTATAAGTAGAACCTTTACTCTTGAGAGATTTTAGATATCTTCAAAAAATTAGAAGGCAAGCTTTTTAAAGGAAAACACATTTTAATAAATAATCTTATTAGGTGTTTAATAAGAATCTACAGGGAATAAAAAACAAAACTTTTTTCTGTGGATTATTTAATATGCAGACTCCCTGTACTGTAATTAAATAAACTTAAAACATCTAGGAGGGTTTATTCCTGCTTAGCAGGAAAGTAGTAGAGAAAGGAAAATACAAATTGTATGCACATTCTCTAACTATATAGAGTTAAAAGGAGGTCAAAAAAAACAAAAATGAAATTTAATTTTAGAAAAATTTCGGCAATCGCAACTAGTATTTTGTTAACTGGTATGACTATGGGCGTTGCAGCTGCTGCTAACTATCCTGCTCCTTTTGTGGATGCTGGTGTTGCTGATGCTGCTATTGTTTATGGTGCTGCTGGTTTAACTGCAGATGCTACTGCTGCTGGAAATATTCAACTTGAATTAAATAAAGTTGTTACTGAAACTGGGGAAACAACAATTACTGGTGATAATGTTTTAATAGCTAAATCAAGTAATAATCTAAATCTTGGA
>CAYVGH010000037.1:0-264 GCA_964451185.1 Candidatus Woesearchaeota archaeon
AGAACAAATTAAAAAAAGTGGAGAGCCAAAAACCGAAATTCTAAGCTCTCCGAATGTTTAACCGAAGTCAAACAAACACTCAACCGAAGTTAAGCATAAATCATTAGAATTGAGGGTTTTTAAGCTTTTCTTTTCACACCAAAATTATAAAAAAGAAGGTTAATTTTATAAGTTATGAATGTTAAAAAATTAAATGAAAAATATGATTTAGAATTAGAAAAAATTATTTCAAAAATAAAATCTTCAAATGCAAAACTTGTTTTA
>CAYVGH010000037.1:274-5894 GCA_964451185.1 Candidatus Woesearchaeota archaeon
TTTCCCGACGGATTAAAGCTTTATGCTACTTTTATTGTGAATTATTTAAAGGAAAAGACAAAAGCAGAATTTTTGATTTGGTTTGAAACTTGCTTTGGTGCTTGTGATACTCCTGTGCTTGATAAAGAAACAGAAAAAGAAATTAATTTAGTTGTGCAGTTTGGGCATAATGAGATGAAGGCGGTGTATTGATTTTTGTTACAACAATGTTTAAATAAGAAAGAATTTTAGTAAAAAGTGTGACAATAATTACTCTTGTTGTCAACAAATTAAAGGAAAGTGTTCTAGCACAAAAACTTTTAAAAGATAATCAGACACTTTTAGAAAATAATCAAATTAAAACTAGAACAATTTATTCTAGTTCTGATTGTCTTCCATCGCTAATTGTAGAAGGCGATGCTTTTCCATACAAAGGATATAATGAGATAAGAAAGTATATTAATTCTGTTAAAGAATAATTAAAGCCATCCAAGTAATAAAATTCCTGCAATTATCCAAAACCTATTCCAATTAAACTTGGATTAATTAATAAAATAATTCCAAGTAAAATCATAATTAAACCACCAATGAATTTTATTATTTGCATTTGTTTTTTAGAGATTTGTTTTGTTCTAAATGTTTGTCCAAAAATAATAATAATCACCAGAAGAGGAATAATATATATTAAATTGTAAAGCATTAAGTAAAGATAATAACTAAAAATGCTTAAAACTTTTGCTGATAAAATTCCAGTATAAATTATAGGGAAACCAGCTGTACAAGGTAATTCGACGAGAGAAGCAAATGCTGCTAATCCAATAGACGAAGAAATAAGAACAGGCATAGATGCTTCTTGAATAATTCCTTTAAACTTTTCAATCCTTCTTGCTAAAAGACCTTTATGTTTTTCTTGAATCATTAAAGTTACTCCTTTTCTAAAAAATAAGAGCTCTTTACAATTAATTATTCCCGCTGTCAGTGCAATCAAAGCAATTGCAATTCTCAGAGGAGTAATAAATCCGATATATTTAAAAATATTTAACCAAGCAGCCATAAATAAAAAGTAAATTAAAAAAATCATAAAAACAAATGTGAAACCAATTGTATAAATTCTTTTTCTTGAATGTGAAACAGAGACTAATAATCCTAATAAAAATGTAAGAACAAATAAATTACAAGGATTAAAACCATCAATCAAAGCAATAAAAAAAGTAAAAACAGGTAAAGGTAAAGTATATCCAATTTGTTTTAAATAATCAGAAGAAATATTTTTAGCTAAAATAAAAAATCCAATTAAAAGAAAAATAGCAATTCCAGTAATTAGAAAGTTTTTTTGTTTTGAAGTAAATTTAGGAATACAACAAATTTTCTTTTTAGTGAAAAATCTGTAAATTAGAAATAAAATACTCAGAAAAATTAAAAAGAAAATTATTAAGGGTGTTGATTTAAATTCGTTTACATGATTTATGCCATTTGTTATTTCTGTTGATTTTCCATTCCATTGCAAAATCCATCCATCTAATTTAATCGCATTTTCAAATTCAACTTCAGCTTCAGAGACAGCAACAGGAAAACACCCTATTTCTTGAAAATCAACTTTTTCTAAAGCAGAAGATAAATTATCTGTAATTAAAAGTTCTTTTAATATTTGATTGCTTCCACTGCCAGTCCCATTAGATATTAAAATTCTATTTTTTGTCCAAATATTTACTTTGCCAGGTAAATCTACAAGATTTAATTCTTTAAAATAAATAGATGAACCATCTGCAAGAGCACAAGGATTTGAATTTAATTCTTTAATTGTTTCTTCAGCATCTAAAACTTCAAATCTTCCCAACCCTGTTTTGTTTTTATCAAAGATTATAAACGGAACTCCTGGTTGAGTTTTAGGAAGATAGCTTTCAAAATACTGGTTGGCAATATCTCTATTATAACTGCCTAAATGATAAATTTCATATTCTATTACAATTAAATTAGGATTTGCCGAGGTAAATTCAGTTAATAAAACAGTATCTGTAAAAGCACAATTTGGACAGCCAATTCCAGTAATATAAATTGAGCAAATTGTTTCTTCTTGAGCATTAACCGGAAAAATACTAAATAAAAATATGCTCATAATTATTAAAATGCTTAATTCAACACCTTTTTTCATTCTTTATAAAATTAAATAATAGTTTTAAATCTTTTGGAGATAGTTTTTTAATTATTTTTAAATAATTTACTAAAAAAAGATTTTCTTAATCCCAGTAATTTTTCAATTTCTTTTTTTAAATTTTCTTCACTTGGAGCTCCAACAATTCTTTTTAATTCATTATTATTTTCATCAAGAAATAAAATAGTTGGAGTTCCCATAACATTATATCCTATAGAAAGTTCCTTTCCATAGGGAGTTTTTGTTCTTATTTTTTCATGAGACACATCATAATTAGAATAAATTGGTGCAACTTCTCTTACAACTCTTTCTGCTTTTGGACAATGAGAACAATTCGAAGAAGTAAAAACTAAAATTTTCATTAGCTCCTCGCTCTTTCTGCTTCTAAGATTCTTTTAATAGAAATTTTATAAGCATTTAATCTCATATTTAAATTTTTATCTTTAAGATAATTTTCATACATTTCATTAAATGCTTTTTTTAATTTTTGATTTAAAAGATTTTCTAAATAATCTTTGTCTAAAATATTTCCTGTTTTATTTTGGCTCCATTCAAAATAACTAACAATAACTCCTCCTGAATTTGCCAAAATATCTGGGATTACTTCAACACCTTTTTTATCTAAAATTTCATCAGCGTCAAAAGTTATAGGTCCATTTGCTAATTCTAAAATTGTTTCTGCTTTTATGTTATCTGCATTTTCTTTTGTTATTTGATTTTCTAAAGCTGCCAAAATTAAAACATTTGTTTTTAATTCAAGTATTTCTTTGTTTGAAATATTTTCTGAATTTTCAAAATCAACAACACTTTTAGAATTATTTTTATGAATAATTAATTTTTTTATATTTAATCCATCTTTATTATAAATTCCACCTTTGCTATCGCTGACTGCAATAATTTTATGACCCAAATCATAAAGCATTTCTGTAAGATATCTTCCTGCATTTCCAAAACCTTGAACAACAATTTCAATTTCATTTGGTTTTTTATTTTTTCTTTTTAAAAATTCTTGTAAAATTATTTTTCCCCCTTTTGAAGTTGCGTCTCCTCTTAATTCACAACCGCCTAAAATTAAAGGTTTTCCAGTTATCATTCCGGGTTCATGTCTTCCTTTTATTTTTTCAAATTCATCTAACATCCAACCCATTATTTGAGAATTTGTATAAACATCTGGAGCAGGAATATCTTTGTCTTGTCCAAGATAATCAGAAAATTTTCTTATATATTTTCTACTTATTTCTTGAATTTCTTTTTCATTTAATTCCTTTGGATTTATTTTAACTCCGCCTTTTGCTCCACCATAAGGTAATTTTACTAAAGAAGTTTTTAATGACATCCAAAAAGACAGGGATTTTACTTCGTCCTCAGAAACATTTGGATGAAATCGTATTCCCCCTTTTCCAGGACCAAGCGCGTTATTATGAATTATTCTCCAAGCATCATAACTTTTTCCATTTAATTCTAATTCTGCTTTTTTAATTTGTTTGTGATTTAATAATTTATTTTTTTCACTTTCAGTCATTTCTAAATAAGGAGATACTTTTTCGATGTTCTTTTTTATATTTTCTAAAATTGTCATTTTTCTAATTTTAATTCTTCATAAGCAGTTGTTGAAGCAATTGCTCCTTCTGCACAAGCAGTTATAACTTGTTTTAAATTATTATTTGTTATATCCCCTGCAGCATAAATTCCATTAATATTTGTTTTCTGATTATTTTTGTCTGTAATAATATATCCTTTTTCTGTTTTAATTCCTAAACTTCTGGAAATAATTTCTTTAGGAAGAGCACCAATCTCAACAAAAACTCCATCTAATTTAATTTCTTTTCCAGTATCTAATTTTACTCCTTCAACAGAATTTTTTCCAAATATTTCTTTTACATTTGAATTAAAAATTGGTTCAATTTTGTTTTCTTTTTCTAATTGTTTTATCCATGCAGGTTCTGCTCTAAAAAAATTATCTCTTCTATAAATAACATAAACTTTCTCTGCATGTTCTGCTAACAATAATGCAGCAGTTATTGCAACATTTCCTCCGCCAATAACAGCAACGATTTTATTTTTATAAAAAGCAGCGTCGCAGGTTGCGCAATAACTTACTCCTTTTCCTAAAAATTCTTTTTCTCCAGGAACATTTAATATTTGTTTTTCTCTACCTATTGCTAAAATTATTTTTTTTGCAAAATATTCTTTTTTATTTGTTTGAATTTTAAAAAAGTCTTTTTCTTTTTTAATTTCTTTAACTCGTTCTTGAACAATTTCTCCTTCAAGTTCTTTTAAATGTTCAACTATTTTTTTAGTTAATTCAAATCCAGAAATATTATTTTGAGACGGATAATTACAAACTTTGTGTGCTTCAGAAATTGCCCCGCCTTGAAGTTCTCCAATTATTAAAAAATTTAAATTATATCTTGCTGCATAAATTCCTGCTGTTAATCCTGCAGCCCCACTTCCAATAATTATTAAATCATATTTTTCCATTTTATTTTATAATAAATTTAATTAAGATAAATCAACAGCTTCGCCAAGTTCTAATTTTAAAGATTCTTTAGGACGTAAACCAATAAAAGTTTTAATCATTTTTCCTTCTTTAAAAAGTTTCATATTTGGAATACTTTGAATTTGATACTTTGCTGCGAGCATCTGATTTGAAGGAATTTCTGTATTCAATTTTCCTATTTTTAATTTCCCATCTAATTCTTCTGATAAATCTTCTAGTCCTGGACCCATCATTAAACAAGGCTGGCACCAAGGTGCCCAAAAATCTACTAAAATCGGAACTTTCGAATTAAGAACTTCATCCTCAAAATTTTCTGCTGTTATTTCAATTGTTTTTGTCATTTTTATTTTTCTAATTTAATTAAAATTTTATAAACAAATTGCTTTTTAAATCAATCGATGTATCTAACAATGCCTCAGTAAAAATGAAATACACTACCATGTTTGCATTTCTTTTTCTACTTTATTCATCCAAATGTGAATAATCTCTAAAATTTTCCTTTTTAAAATTAATTTTTCTTTAATAGAGTATTCAAAAATATATCCTCCTTTTTGAATATTTTTTTGATTTCTTTTTACTAACCCCCCACTATAAATTTTCTTTATTGCTTTTTGTGAAGTTGATAATCCGATATTAAAAATTTTAGAAATTTTTTGAGCAGTAAATTTACTTTCAGAATTTTTTATTAAATATTTTATTATATTAAACTCTGTTTTTGTTAAGATCAAACTACATCTAATTACTTCATCCAAATCAAATTTTTTACATGCAAAATCTATCATTTTAAATAAATTCTTTTACTTTTCCTGTTTTTTCTTCAAAACCTAATCCTTTTTCTTTTAATGCTGTTTCCATTTTGTCTCCAATTTTTCCTGCGACAATTACTTTTTTAACATTTTTTTCTGCTAACATGTAAGCAACTGACGAACCTGCTCCTCCGCCAAACAAGAAAGGGTTTTTTATTGTTTCAATTAATTTTTTATTTTCAA
>CAYVGH010000038.1:0-2803 GCA_964451185.1 Candidatus Woesearchaeota archaeon
GGTAGTACAACTGGTGAAACATTTTCAAAAGCTAAATCAGGATAACTTTCAATATTGTATAATTGATTTATTAAATTTGGAATGTCCTCTCCAAGATTTTGTGAACATGCAGTAACATTGAACATTATATTATTTGGATTTTTAGAATGAACAAATCCTAAAGCATGTAGTAATTCATGTAAAGCAATATTTGGATTTTGACATTTGGATTGTCTTATTAATAAAACCTTTCCATTTTCAATAACATAAAACTTTCCGGATTTTGTTATATTTGTAGGTCCGCCTTCACCTGCAATAAAATAATCTCCATGCTTTTCCAAATCATCTTTACAAGTAATTGAAATCTCTTCATTATTATTAGCATTATAAAACTCTAAAATTGTTCTTTCTTCTAAAATTTCCATTGCCCGTTTTATATCTTCTTTTTTTTGCAAAGTGCAAACATCAGCTATTTTATAAGATATTTTTGAATCAGGATATCTCATATTTTCATAAAATTGCATATTGTCTGAACTTAAATTTAAATTAAAATTAGGGTCTTTTGGTTTTGTAGAAAGAGAAGTATAATTATTAAATCCAAATTGATATGTTAATAAAATTGCAAAAACAAAAATTAAAAAGACAATGCATAAATTCCTGTGCCAAGTTTTCATAATAAAAATTAATTAAAAGAATATATAAACATTACTAAAAAATAAAAAATTATTTAGAATCTTTTTATTCACTATTATCTAAAGATTCTTCTTTCTCAGGTTCTGTTGCTTCTTCTGTTTCTTCCTTCTCTTCCTCAATAGCTTCTTCTTTTTCTTCTTCAGAAGGTTTTTCTGTTGCTTCTTCTGTTTCTTCCTTATCTTCAACAGTTTCTTCCTTATCTTCAACAGTTTCTTCCTTATCTTCAACAGTTTCTTTTGTTTCTTCTTCCTGAGTTTCTTCTGTTTTTGTTTCTTCTTCTGTCATCTTGATTTACCTCATTTAATTAGTAAAAATAAGAGTTTAGAACTTGTTTTAAAGGTTTTGGCACTTAAAATTAGTTAAAATCTAAATCTTTTACAGCATTACCTACTGCACTTCCTAAATCAGAAAGAGCATCTTGAGCTTTTCCTATTATATTTTTCTGCCAATTCCAACAAAATGTTTCACCATTCCCAATACCAAAATTACAATCAACTCCAATATTTTTTGCTTGACTTCCTCCAATAAAACCCCAAACTAGAAAGATTACAACTAATAAGATTAAAATTGTTATTAGTGATTTAGTTTTCATGTAAAATTAATGATTTTTAAGTTTATAAGTTTTATTATTTTCAAATCACTGA
Organism: Candidatus Woesearchaeota archaeon; assembly: GCA_964451185.1. Lineage (GTDB taxonomy): Archaea > Nanobdellota > Nanobdellia > Pacearchaeales > GW2011-AR1 > CAYVGH01. Next base: position 1,317 of record CAYVGH010000038.1, read on the forward strand.
ATTTATAATTTTAAGTCGCAATTTTAATGATTCTTATTGAATTTTTACAAATAAAATTTAAAGACAAAATTAAGAAACATTTAACTAAAAATAAAAAAAATCAAATTGTTGGATCTTCACTTTTAGGAGCAGTTCCGGGTTGTTTTGATGCTTTTTTGTTGTAAATCTTTATACTTATAGAATAGTTGGATTTGGCGCTTTGGTTGCTTTGTTAGTTGGATTAATTTTATTTTTAATTGGAGTTTAGATTAAAGATAATGAAAAATTTATTAAACTAAAATTTACTCTTTATAATATGAATGAATTAATTAATTTAAAGCAAGAAATTTTAAATTGCAAAAAGTGTGATTTATATAAAACAAGAACAAATCCTGTGATTGGTGAAGGGAATTTCAATGCAGAAATAATATTTGTTGGTGAAGCACCTGGATTTAACGAGGACAGACAAGGAAAGCCATTTGTAGGGCAATCTGGAAAAATATTAGATAAACTTTTAGAATCAATTAATATGAAAAGAGAAGAAATTTATATTGCTAATATTTTAAAATGTCGCCCACCAGAAAATAGAAATCCAACTAAAGAAGAAATTTTATTTTGCTCTTTTTATTTAAATAAGCAAATAAAATTAATAAAACCAAAAATAATTTGCTGTTTAGGAAATTTTGCAACTGATTTTATTTTAAAGAAATTTAATTTGAAAAACGAAATTCAAGGAATAAGTAAAATTCATGGAAAAATTTTTAGTGTTTCAACACTTTATGGAAAAATAAAAATAATTCCTTTATATCATCCTGCTGTTGCAACTTATAATATGAATATGTTTGAAACTCTTAAAAAAGATTTTAAAATTCTCAAGGAAATTTAAAAATAAAAGCTTGCATAACCCACAACAGAACTTTTATCTCCAATAATATCTCCTGAGTTTTTATATTCAATTAATTTTGGTTTGTATTTCTTACAGATTGGAGCATTTGTGATTTGTTCATGTTTTTAATAAAGAAGGAATATATAAAAAATTATTCTTTTTTAATTATAAGACATTTCTGTAATGGCATTTTCACATTTTGTTTTGTAATGAATATATTTTGACATTGTGTTTTCATAAAGATCAGGATCAATCTCAATTCCTTCTTTTTTTAATTCATTAATATGTTCTTTATAATTTTCCATATAATGTGTTACTTTTTCTAATGATTTTCCACAATAAATAGAATCTATCACCATTGCCGCATTTAATCTTTCAAGGTTTAATGTCATAATTTTATTTAAAATTATTTAATTTTAATTATTTTCTCAAATAAGCCAACTCATCTTCATTAAGTTTGAGTTCTCTTGAGATTTTTGGATTTGTATTTATTACTTGTTTAATTATTGGAAATTCTTTCATTGTTTTTTTTATGCTAATGTGTGTGTGCTTTGCATATTTTTCTGCAATTGTTTTTTTTTGTATTGTTTTCATATTATTCATCCAAATTTTTAAAATTCGT
>CAYVGH010000038.1:2813-5856 GCA_964451185.1 Candidatus Woesearchaeota archaeon
GTTTTGTATAATTTGTAAAGCCTATTTTGCTTTCTTTTTTTACAGATGCAATTCCATAACTTAGAAAAATATTTTCATAAACCATAAATCTCCAGTATTGCTGTTTATAGATTCTGCCTTTGAATAAATCTACTTTGCTTAATAAATCATAAGCTCTTGCTAATTCTTTTCCTTTGTATTCTTTTGGAATGTTTTTTTCAACCCATAAAATTATTTCATCAAGAGACATATTTACAGAATCAAAAATTTTCAATGTTTCTTTTGTTGCTTTTAATTTGAAAACTGTTTTTAGTGCATCAAAAATATTTGTTTCTTTATTTCTTTCACTAAATAATATTTCAGAAGGATCTTTTAATTCAGAAATTGCTTGCAAATCATTTATTCCTGCTCTTAAATCTCCTTTTGATTTTATTGCAATGTTTGTAAGAATTTCATTATCAATTATTTTTTTTTCTTTTCTTAAAATATTAACTAAAACATCTTTAATTGTTTTGTAATCTAACTCTTTTAATTCAATTAGTTCACATTTTTTTCTTAAAGGAGAAAGTTTTTTTGACCAGACATTATTTGCAGTAATTATTGTTGGGTATTTTGTTATTTCTATTAATCTAATTAATTCTGGAATTCCTCCTCTATCTGAACCCATAATTCCATCTGCTTCATCTACTAAAATTATTTTTCCTTTTTTGATTAAAGGTTGTTGTTCTATTGCAGGTTTTAAAATTTCTTGAAGTTTTGTTTTATTTCTTAAATCAGAAGCATTTAATTCAAAAATTTCTAAATTATTTTCTTTTGCTGAAACATGAGCTAAAGTTGTTTTTCCTGTTCCTGGACCTCCGTAAAAAATTATTGCTTTTTTTCTTTGTGTTTTAAAATTATTTACAAAGTTCATAATTTTTGCAACTGCTTCATCTTGTCCTCTTATTTCTGAGAAATTTTTTGGTCTATATTTTTCTGTCCAAGGCATTTTAAATTTTTGTTAAATCTTTATTTATAATCTTTTTAATATAATACTCTCCTGTTGTGATTGTTTTTCCACCAAATAGTTGATGTTGAACTAATGTTATTTGCACTTTTGCGATTAGTGGAGATTTTTCACCCAATCGATTGATACCAATTAAATCCAAATTCTTTTCAAGTGGATAAATTATCTGCCCTTTTTTATAGAATTTGTAAAATGTTTCTTCTTTTATTTCTAAAGGAATTCTCGCTTCAGAAGGCAGTGTGTCCTCATAAATTGTAGATGGTCCCACATTCAATAAATATAATGCATCATGAAGTTCAAAATGTAATTTCATTTTACTCCTTCCCTAAACCTGCTAATACGAATGATGCAAGAAGAGCTTGAAGTTGGATAAAAGGGTCAGAGCCTTCAACAATTCTGAACTCTGCTTCACCTGTTTTTTCTGTTAATTTTACTTTTTTTTCAGGTTCAATTGGCATATTCCAGATTTCTTTTTGAATTGCTTTTATTACATCTTGTCCTGAGATTGATTCTTTTAACATAACATCTAATAGTTTTTCTCTTGCATTTTCAAAATCACCTGCTAATGCATAATCAAGAACCACTTTGATATCTTTTGGTTTTGCATTTGAAATAACTGTTGAAACTAAATCAGAGGTTATTAAAGGAGAAATTGATGCTGTTGATTGTAAAATATTTATGCTTCTCCTGCAATCTCCTTCACCCCCTTCATATATAATTTCCATTGCATCAGAATTAATTGTTAAATTTTCTTTTTCAGCTATTTTTTTAATTACTTTTTCAATATCCTTTTTTTCTAAAAGTTTGAATCTGAAAATTGCACAACGAGATTGAATTGGGTCAATTATTTTTGAGGAATAGTTGCATGATAATATAAATCTGCAACTTGATGAATAATTTTCCATTGTTCTTCTTAAAGCTTGCTGAGCTTCTGGTGTTAAAGCATCTGCTTCGTCAAGGAAAATTACTTTGAAAGGCACATTTCCTAATGATTTTGTTCTTGCAAAACCTTTTACTTTTTCCCGAACAACATTAATTCCTCTTTCATCAGAAGCATTTAATTCCAAATAATTTTCTTTGTAATTTTCTTTGAAAAGTTCTTTTACAATAACTAATGCTAATGTTGATTTTCCTATTCCAGCAGGTCCTGCAAATAACAAGTGGGGAATATTTAATGTGTTTGTCAAGGATTCTACTCTTTTTAGAATATTATCTTGACCTACAATTTCAGAAAAAACACTTGGCCGATATTTTTCAGTCCATATAGCACTTTCCATATTCAATATATTAATTTTTACTTAATAAAGCTTGTTGTGATTAAAAAACATATTTAGAATTATTTTGCTCTAGCTCTTCTTGCTTTACGCTTACGCTTTTCTTTTTTAAGTTTTTTTCTCTGCCATTTCCAACGCATCTGGCCTTTCTTTTTCCATCTTCTAGAACTTCTTTTCATAGAAAAATTTAGAAGACTTGATTTAAAAAGTTTTAGTATATTTTTTAAATAGGCTTTTTCTTTGTTACATAAGGAATTTATTAAAATGACAAGAATATCAACAGGAAGCTTTGATTTGAATAATGCCTCACAAAGTTCTAGAAGTTCGACGTTGTCCAAACCAAAATATTTAATAAGATTTTTAACTAAATTATTTTCAAATATTGAGGTTAAAATAATTTAATGAGAATTTCAACAGGAAGCTTTGATTTGAATAATGCCTCACTAAATTTTGAATGTTCGACGTTGCTCAAATCAACATTATTAACTAAATTATTTTCAAATATTGAGGTTAAAATAATTTAATGAGAATTTCAACAGGAAGCTTTGATTTGAACAAGTGGCTTGAAGGAGGTTATGAAAAAGATATAATCACTATGATTGCAGGTCCAGCAGGTTCTGGAAAAACAAATTTTTGTATTCTTAGTGCTTGCAGCCAGGCTAAAAAAGGAAACAAAGTTATTTTTATTGATACAGAAGGTGGATTTTCAATTGAAAGAGTAAAACAGATTATTTTCTAAAATTTTTTCATTATTTTCTCCAATAATCTGTTTTACTCTTTCAAT
>CAYVGH010000039.1:0-5673 GCA_964451185.1 Candidatus Woesearchaeota archaeon
CACAACAACCATTTGCAGAAATAAAATTAATCAAAAAAATAGAAAAGAGAATTACAAATAAAAAAATTAATTTTTTTCTTTTATTTTTTTTATTCATTTTATTATTTACCTCTAATTGCAATTCTAAATTTTTCTTTAGTTTTTCTATGTTCTATTGTATATATTTTATCAGGACTAGGCACAGTTGGTTCTTGTGCTACTTTATATTCTGTAAAAGCATACACTGTTTCATCAAATCCCCCAACATTAGCTTCAGCTTCAATTATATCATTAACAATCTTTCCCAAATTATAAAGTTTAGTTGGAAATTTCATTTCAAAACCATCATACCTTTGAGTTTGTTCAGTTTTTGTAAGTGTTAATTTTGCATTTATATTTAAAATTAATTTATCTTCAATCAAATCTGCTGTGAAATTATTATAATCACTATCAACAGCATATCCTATATCTTGATAACTCTTAACCAAAGTATCAAAGCAATAATCTAATTCATCTGCTAACTCTCCTTCATCTTTTTCAAATCCTCTTTCCATATGATTTATTATTGAAGGTTGTTGAACTACACAATAAGAATTATAAGCACTTGTATAACACAAATAAGAAATATCTTGAGGAGCTTCTCCCTCAAATTGATACCTCACATTCAAATCATTCTCCATATACCCTCCCTGATAACTCAAAATCTCAATAGTTTCCTCAACCGCTTCCTCCATACAAGTTTTCAAAAAACTTTCAGGATTTATTGTTTCTGAAACAGAAGGACCTTCTTTATTCATTCCTCCTCTTAACATAAAAAACAATGCAACCATTGCAACAATTAATATAGCTATGATTATGAATATTGTAACTTGTGCTCTCTTGTTTTTGTTTATCATTTTTTAATTACCTTCCAATGTCCCCCTTTAGCAGAGCCAATTCTCCTTAATAAGTTTTTTTGTTTTAATCTGGCAATATTTTTATAAATTGCTGTTTGACTTATTTCTATTTTTTTTGCTAATTCTGCTCTTGAAATTTTTTTATTCTTAGAAATTAAAGATATTATTTTTTTCTGAGTTTCTGCTAACCCTTCTGCTAACCCTTCTGCTAACCCTTCTGCCCTTTCTATATAAGCTCTGCTTGGCTTAAAAACCACATAAAAATGAGTATCAGTAAATCTTATTTCAGGAAATGGGGCTTTTTCCTTTTTGCAGTATAACTTCATCCTTTCCACCCCAGACCCAATCTTTTCCCCGAAATGTATTCTAGAAAATAAATCAGCGATAATCCTATTTCGCCTATACACTGTTTTACCAAGAATAAAACTCTTTGGCTTAATCCAGATATTTTCTATTTGAATCCGGTCAGGAAAAAATTTCAAAATATTATTATGCCCGTGTTCAAAATAATTTTTATGCATTACTGAATTAATTACTGCTTCTCTGATTGCCTCAAAAGAATATTCATAAACATTTTCTCTTTGTGGCTTTCCTGTAAATTTGTAAGCAACTTTAGAATATAATTTAACAAAGTCCATTACTTTATCCACAATCTCAAACAAACTTCCAGTAATTTCTTTTCTGTCAATTATATCTGCCCCTCCTTTATCCTTAAACAAAACCACTGTAAAAACTGACCAAGAAATAAATCTTTGAGGTTCTTTAGCAAAAAACAAAACTCCTGTGTTATTAAATTTAATGTCTGTATTGTTTTTAGTAATATTTAGTTCTGCTAATGTCTTTTCATTTGAAATTATTTTTGAAATCTTTGCTAAATTTAGATAATTATTCAATTTATTTTCATCAAAATCATTAGGATAAATAAAATCATTATTTATTCGTTCATCAAATTTTATTTTTCCTTCGCTAATCGCAAAATCAAATATCTCGTCTCTCGTCATTTTCTGAGAATTAGCACCTTGCCTTAGATAAAATCCTTGAGAACATTTGTAAGGTTTATTTTTTCCTTCTTCAACATTAATTATTAAAATATTTTTGCCTTCTACCTTTTTCAAATTATTAGAAGGGACACCTTGTGTGCAAAATTCTTCCAAATTAATTTTAATAGAAGGATCACAATTTCTTGCAATATCCTGAATTTGAGATTTCAATTTATTTGTTATATTAATTCCTTTAATATTATTTTTATCATCTATTCCTAAAAAAATTCTTCCTCCGTTAGTATTGGCAAAAGCAACAATCTCTTTGTCGATTCCACCAATATTTTCTTTAAACTCTATTTTTAGCCCTTCACCTTCTTGCAAAATAAATTTTAATTCTTTTTTCGTAATAAATTTATTTTTCTTTATCTCAGATAAAATATCCCGTTGGTTTTGAGTTATTCTTTCACCCTCTTTTTCACCTCCCCTTTCACCCTCTTTTTTATACTTTTCAATACTCTTTTTTTTCATATTAAATTCAATGAAAATTACTATATAAACTTTATTAGCCTAAACTAGAATATAAAATTAATTTCCCCTTCAATTTAAATAAATTTTATCATGATGATCAAAATCCTTAAAAGATATCAATTTATTTGTTTTATCAAAACTAAAAACTAAAACCTTCTCTCCAATTTGAACTCTCTTTAAATGTTGTAATGGTTTCTTTAGATTTTTATAATGTTCAACATCTTCAGAATTAATAATTTCTTGTATTTTTTTTAAGATTCTCTCTCTAGCTTGATTATCTTTTTTATATAATTTTAACATAATTTTTTGAAGAGTAGGTTGTATTTTATATGGGTACATTTTACTCCCCAGTTAATTTCCTTAATTCTTCAATATTTTTAAAAGGAATTCCTTTTTCTTTTTCAATTCTTTTTATTTTTTTAACATATTCAGGTCGAATTTCAGGTTCTAAAAATTCTTCGTGTTTTCCAATAATAAAAACACAAGCTTCTTCTTTAGTGCTAAATCCATGTTTGCCTTTAACAATATTTAAAATTCTATTTTCTCTTTCAGGAATTTCCATAGTTGATTTTACCATTTTTTTAGTTTTAATTTTTTACTACATTTTATAGTGTTTTATAGTTTTTAAACTTTTAGGTTTTCTAAGCTCAATCTTCAGTCTCAACCCGAGGTGCAAGAATAAAATTAATTTCCATTGTGTTGTTTCAAAACATCCAATAGTTGAAATGACGCAACTAAAAATTCTTTTGGAATTTTTTGCCTATGGTGGAAATTAGTCTTCAGTCTCAACCCGAGGTGCAAGAATAAAATTAATTTCCATGTTCTCAATTCTTAAATCCATTTTCAAAGGATGATCTTCTGCAAAATTTAAAATAGTTTTTTCACAAAGTTTAGATCCCTTAATGAATTTTTGCAAATATTCTAAACTATATCTTGCTTTGCAATTTTCAGCTTCTATTTTTGCTTCATCTCCTGAAAACTCAGATTTTGCAGAATTTAAATTTTTCGCTTCAATTATAAAATTTCCTTCATTAATAATAAAAGAGCAGGCATCAGCAACAACAGAACAATCTTCAATAGCATCAATTAAATCAAGAGAGTTCATTTCAACTTTTGAACTAAATTCTAAATTTGGCATTTCTTTATCTTCATTTTCAATTTCAATTAAATTCAAAGTAAAACTTCTTTTAATTTTGTCTTGTATTTCAATGGATAACTTATTTTCATCTCTTCTTAAGATTAAAGAACTATGAGATTTGCATCTTTTTAATATTCTTTTCAAATTATCTAAATTAACACCTAAAATTTCCTCTTTTGAATTTTCAAATTGCGAAAATGCATTTTTCAATAAATTAAATCTAACCATTGCAACATTTGCAGGGTCAATTGCAATAAGACTCATTCCAGAATCATTTACTTTGAATTTCACTTCTACAACCAACTCAGAAATAATTTCAACTGCCTTTAACAGCAAATTAGGATTTTCTATTTTTAACAACATTTTAAAATTAAAATCTTTGTATTTTTAAGTATTTAGGTATAACTAATCTTTTAAACTACTTGCTCTTTTTATTTAAATGATAGAAAAATCTCAAAGCATAAATGAAAAAAGAATTAGAAAAATAACTCAATTATATTATTCAAGAAAAGATGTGCAAAAAGCAATTTTCGAATTTTCTAAAAACAGGGAAATCTGCCCAAGATATTTTGAAGGTTTTGGAAAAAGGCCTGATTCATTCCAATATATTAGGGATATTTTTGAATTAGTAAAAAAAGGTGCAACTTCTTTTCACGGCTCAGAAGAAATTTGGCAAGACCCATTAAAAATTAAAACAGGGATGGATGAAAAACAATTTAATGAGCTAAGAATTGGTTGGGATTTATTAATTGATATAGATAGTAAATATATTGATTATAGTAAAATTTGTGCAGAAATAATAATTAATTTTTTAAAATTTCATGGGATTAAAAATATAAATGTTAAATTTTCAGGTTCAAAAGGATTTCATATTATTATTCCTTGGAAAGCATTTCCCAAAGAAATTAATTATATTAAAACAAAAGACAAATTCCCAGAATATCCAAGAATTATTACTAATTATATTATGGAAAAAACAAAAACAAAATTAATTGAAAAAATTTCAAATTTAGAAAAACCAAATAAATATGTAAAAAATTTTCAAGCTCCTAAAGAAGTTATGCCTGATATTATTTTAGTCTCTCCAAGACATTTATTTAGAATGCCTTATTCTTTGCATGAAAAAACAGCATTAGCAAGTGTTGTTTTAGATAAAGAAAAAATTTCTGAATTTGATTTAAAAGATGCAGATCCTTTAAAAGCAGAAATAAAAAATTTCATGCCAGATTCAGAAGAAGGAGAAGCCTCTGAACTTTTAATGCAAGCATTGGATTGGGGAAAAGAACAAAACACTCAAGAAAAAAAAGTTGTTGAATATAAAACAATTAAACTTTCTAATTTATCAGAAGAGCAATTTCCTCCTTGTGTTAAAAAAATTCTTAAAGGAATTAGCGACGGCAAAAAAAGAGCTTTGTTTATTTTAATAAATTTATTTCGTTCAATAGGGATGGAAAAACAAGAAGTTGAAAAAAGAATTTATGACTGGAATAAAAAAAATGAAACTCAATTAAAGCAAGGTTATATAAAATCCCAGCTTTCTTGGAGTTATAAAAAAAAACAATTTTTACCTCCAAATTGCAAAGAATTTTACCAAGGAATTGGAGTTTGTGAGCCAGACAATTTATGCAAGAAAATAAAAAATCCTGTTAATTATGTTGTTAGGAAGAATTTTATGGGGAATAAAAAAAAGAAAAATTAACAATTAGGAGAATTGGGATAATCTATACAACAGACCATCTTGTATTCAACACATTTTTTATCTAAACAATCTGGTCTTTGGCAAATGTTTTCTCCTAAAATTTTTTTATATTTATCAAGGCCCATTTCTCCAGAATCAAAAGCTAATTGTGTTAATATTTCATAAGTTTCTTTTATTTTTGAATTTGAATTCATTCGTTGTTTTATAATATCTGTTGGCTGTTCTAAAAAAGTAGTAGATATTTCTGAAAAACTTGAAGAATAAGGATTATCACCCTCTTTATAATTTCTTTGATAATCCAGCTGGACCGGTCATATCTCTGGGTAATTTTTTTCCTATGTGCAACAACCGCCATTATCCTGGCCATTCTGGTACTTCTTCCCAGCATTGCAGCTCATTTCTTTACGAGGGAAAGAAGAAAACAAAAAGAGGCGGACTTCAAGTTCGTTG
>CAYVGH010000040.1:0-5371 GCA_964451185.1 Candidatus Woesearchaeota archaeon
TCTTTGTGAAAATGAAAAAGATAACAAATGTAAATGTGTAAATGCTGATGAAATTGAGGTTTATCCAATGAAGAGTTATAAATAAAATTTCTCCTAAAACTAAGAACTTTCTTCTTCAGAAACTTGCTCTTCTTCTTGTGGTTCTCTTTTTTTAAAGATTGAAAAAACAAAACTTAAAAACCTCATAACTAATTCAATTCCAACTATGAAAATTAAATAAATTCTTATTTCTCCAAATAAAGCAGGAAGTTCTGTAAATTTAGTTATTATTCCTGTAAATTTAAAAAAACCAGGATTTGTTACACTTAAACCTAAAAGAGTTAGAGGAATAATTTTAGCAATTTCACTTGCAATTGTCTCTCCATTTTTTGAAATATAACAAGTTACTCTAACTGCAGAGATAATAATTGCTGAAATTAAAATAATATTCTTCGTCTCTATTCCTTTTGTTATTAACACTAAAAAAAGTGTAAATAAAACAAACGAGAAAAAAATCACAAGAGGAATTAAAATAATATACTCCACAAGATAAAGAATTCCTGCAATTAATTTTGCAAAAATTGGATGAGTTGATTTATTATACTTTCTTAAATTTAAATCTAAAATATTCTTTGTTGAAATAAAAGTATAAAATTTCCAGATAAAAATGCCATAAGCTGCCACAATAATTGTTAAAATTAATAAATGTAAAAAAATTTGTCCTTGACTAGAAAGATTATTAGAAAATTCTCTATATAATTCAATTAAACCACCTATCATTTCATATTATATTGAATTTCTTATTTATAAAATTATTGGCAAGCTTTAAATATAATCTTTCTTTCATTTTTCCATGATAGATATTAATTTAATTAGAAAAAATCCAAATTTAGTTAAAAAGAATATTAAGAAAAGAAATTATGATGTTGATTTAGATAAATTAATTAAGTTGGATAATTCTTGGAGAAAATTAAAATATGAAGAAGATGACATTAGAAAACAAAGAAATTTAATTTCTAAAAAAGTTAGTGAGTTGAAAAAAGTAGGAAAGAATGCTTCTAAAGAAATTAAAAAAGCAAAAGAAATTCCTTTAAAGTTAGAAAAGGTTTTAGAAAAAAGAAGAAAGTTTGAAAATGAAATTTTTAATTCATTATCCACAATTCCAAATATTATTCAAAAAGAAGTTCCAATTGGAGATGAGAATAAATTTAAGGAATTAAAAAAATCAGGGGTTATACCGAAATTTAGTTTTCCTGTTAAAGGGCATGATGTTTTATTAGAGGATTTGGGATTATTAGATATGAAAAGAGCTGCAAAGATTTCTGGTTCTGGTTTTTATATTTTTAAAGGAGAATTGGCTTTATTAGAAAGAGCTTTGATTAATTTTATGTTGGATTTTCATACAAAAGAGGGTTTTATAGAAATAAATGCGCCGCATATTGTAAATGAAAAAACTCTTTTTGGAACAGGGAATTTACCTAAATTTGAAGATGATGTTTATAAAACTCGTGAAGGAATGTATTTAATTCCCACTTCAGAAGTTTCTTTAACAAATATTCATTCTGGAGAAGTTTTAAAAGATTTGCCTAAAAAGTTTGTTGGATTTACTCAATGTTATAGAACAGAAGCTGGAAAACATGGTCCTGACACTCCTGGAATTTTTAGATTGCATCAATTTGAAAAAGTTGAAATGGTTTATATTTGTAAAGAAGAAGATTCTTTTAAGTTTCATGAAGAAATGGTCAAAAAATCTGAGAAGATTCTTGAAATGTTGAAGATTCCTTATAGAAAAGTTATTTTAGCTTCAGAAGATACAAGTTTTGCTTCCTCAAAAACATATGATTTAGAAGTTTGGTCTCCTGCTTTGAAAAAATATTTAGAAGTTGCTTCTCTTTCAAATTGTCTTGATTTTCAAGCTAGAAGAATGAATACTCGTTATCAAACTAAAGAAGGTTTAAAGTTTGTTCATACTTTAAATGGTTCAGGTTTAGCAACTCCAAGATTATTAATTTCTTTAGTGGAAAACAACCAGCAAAAAGATGGTTCAATTAAACTTCCAAAAGTTCTTCAGCCTTATATGAATAATTTAAAAAAGATTGCAAAAAGGAATAAAAAGTAAAGTTTAAAAATCCTTAAAGTTATTTTATTCTATGCCCATATGGTCTAGTGGTTATGACTCATCCCTGTCGCGGATGCGATCCGGGTTCAATTCCCGGTGTGGGCGTTTTATGATGTTGTAAACATCATTAATTCCATTGAATTTTGAATGTGTTAAATTCAAAAAGATTTCAATCCTTAAAGGATTAATCCTGATTTAGTTAAAATGTTAGCGACATTTTGACTAATGAAAATTTTAAAGAAATTTACTTCAATTCCCGGTGTGGGCGTCTAACTTTAAGCCAAATGTTTAAAAAGAAAACATGGTTCTTCTAAAACATACTATAAAATGGCAAAAAATATTTTAGTATTTAATGTTGGCTCTTCAAGCATAAGGTATTCTATGTTCAAGTCTTTAAGAAAAATTTCACAAGAAAAATATGATAAATTAAAAAGCAGGGAAGATTATAAAAGGGCATTTATAGATCTTTTTAAAAATATTCAAATTAAAAAAATAAAAATAGATTTAATAATTCATCGAGTTGTTCATGGTGGAGAATTAAAAAAACCAGTTATAATAACTAAACAAATAAAAAAACAAATAAAAATATATTCAGAATTAGCACCATTACACAATCCAATTCAGTTAATGATAATAAATCTATCTGAAAAATTCAAAAAACCACAATATGCAGTCTTTGATACTTTATTTTTTTCAAATTTACCAGACATTGCAAAAATCTATCCAATAGATATTGAAATAACTAAAAAATACAAAATAAGAAAATATGGTTTTCATGGACTTTCACATAAATCTGTTTCTAAAAATTTAAAAGGAAAAACAATTACTTGTCATATTGGAGAAGGAGTAAGCATAAGTGCAATAAAAGATAAAAGACCTTTGGACACAACAATGGGATTCACACCATTAGAAGGATTAATGATGGGTTCAAGAAGCGGGAGCATTGACCCAGGATTAATAATTTTTTTAGAAAAGAGGAAATTAAATGTAGAAAAATTACTAAATCTTGAATCAGGATTAAAAGGAATTTCAGGATATTCTGATTTTAGAGATGTAAGGAAAAACAAGTAAAACTTGCTTATGATATGTTTCTTTATAAAATAATAAAACAAATCGGAGCTTATGTTTCAGCATTAAATGGTTTAGATAATCTTGTATTTACAGGAGCTATTGGAGTAAATGCTTCAGGATTTAGAAAAAATATTTGCAAAAAATTAAAATATCTTAATTTAAAATTAGATGAAAAAAAGAATAAATTAAATGAGCAAATAATTTCTTCAAAAGATTCAAAAATAAAAGTTTATGTTCGTCCACCAAAAGAAGAAGAAGAAATGGTAAGGGAAGTTTTAAGAAAATGAAAATCCTAACAGAAACATCAGCAAGACACATTCATTTATGTGAAAAAGATTTAAAAAAATTATTTGGAAAAACAAAATTAATTCCAATAAAAAAACTTTCTCAACCAGAACAATTTGCAGCAAAAGAAATTGTTACTTTAATTAATAAAAATAAAAAATTAAACCTAAGAGTAATCGGTCCAACAAGAGATTATTCTCAAATAGAAATTTCAAAAACAGATGCAATTAAATTAAAAATAAATCCTCCTTTAAGATTATCCGGACATATTAAAAATGCTGTAAAAATAAAAGTTCTTGGACCAAAAGGAAATACAAATATTCCAGTAATAATTGCAAAAAGGCATATTCATTTATCAGATAAAGAGGCAAAAAAATTTAAATTAAAAAATAAACAAAAAGTTAGTATAAAAATTAAAGGTAAAAGAGGATTAATTTTTAATGAAGTTTTAGTAAGAACTGGAAAACAACATAAATCTGCTTTTCATATAGACACTGATGAAGCAAATGCAGCTGGAATTTCAAATAAAACTTTTGGAGAAATAATCAAATGAAAAAAATACATTTATATTTAATCGGAGGAATTTTTCTTTTATTTGGGATTTATCTTTTAATCTTCCAACAAGGGTTCTATTTCTATGGTTTTTTTTCAATGGGCTTGTTTTTAATTTTGTTAAATATTTATAATTCAATTTCAAAAGAAAAATTATTTCATAAATGGAAAACAAAACAATATTTAATTTTTTCAATTCTTTTAATTTTATTTTGTGTAATAATTGATAAAATTGGGGTTTTTCTTGGATATTGGATAGGTTCTGATACAATATCATTTAGAAGAATAATAGAATATATTTTCAGGTGGATAATTCCTTTTCTTTATTTAATGCTTACTCTTCTTATAGGTATGGAATTTTTTAAAATAAAATTAAATAAAAAAATATCTTTTATCTTATCTTTAATAATTTTTGTAACATTAATTGGATTATTTACTGAATATTTAAATCATCTTGTAAATTCTTGGATTATTTTAAAAATGCCTTTTACAAATTATAAAATTAGGGGGTTCTTTATTATCTTCCAAACTCTTGGATATTGGGTAATGGCAATTATTCCATTGATAATTTATAAAATCACAAACAAAACAATGAAAAATAAACATTTTGAAAAAACAAGAGCAAAATCAAAGATTTCGTACTTGCTCTTTTGAAGATACAAAAAAACACAATGAAAATTTTAATATTTATTTTAATTTTTTTTATTATTTCGGGTTTAATAATAGTTAATAATTATAATTTAGAAATATCACATAAAGAAGATATGAAAAATTTTTCAAAATTATATTCAAATTGGTTCTCACAAATTTATTCTAATGTTTTTAGTATCACTGGGCATGCTACTAAACTAAATTGGTTTCCAGAGTAAAGTTTTTAAAGTAGAAATTCTATAATATATTGTAAAATGGTCAAAAAAAAGAGTGTGAAAAAAGCTAGAAAACCTTTGAAAAAGAAAATTGTTAAAAAAAAGGTTTTAAAAAATTTTAAAAAAGATTCAAATTATAAAAATAAAATTAAACTTGCCTTAAGAAATCTAGTTGTTTTTTTAATTTTAACTTTAATTAGTTTTATTTTGTACTCTGTTTTTGAAAATGAAATTTATAAAAATATGTTTGGGTTGTTGATAATTGTTTTTATATTCATTTCTATTGCTTTTTTAATTGTTGTTTTTGCATTTCTTTTTGCTAAAGGAAAAGTTAAGAAAAAATAATTAATTTTTTAAGTTTTAATTCTTATTTAATACTTAGTTGAGCCTGTGTAGCTCAGTTTTGGTTTAGAGCACTTCATTGGTAATGAAGAGGTCTTGGGTTCGAGCCCCAGCACAGGCTTTTTTTAGTTTCAATAAATTTATAAAACAACTATCT
>CAYVGH010000041.1:0-5170 GCA_964451185.1 Candidatus Woesearchaeota archaeon
AAGTAATTTCTTTTTCACATTTCCCATAATAACCAGGATGAAAAACAACTCTCTTTGCTCCAAGTTCCTCGCCAATTTCACAGCATTTTAAAATTCTTTTTTTACTTGCTTCAATTTTTTCTTGTTCAGCAGAATTTAAATTAATAAAATAAGAAGCATGAACACTTAAATCAATTCCAAGTTCTTTTGCTTTTTTCCCAATTCTTTTTGCATCTTGTTTTTTAATATAAACTTGATAAGTAAATGCAACTTCACAAATCTTAAACCCATACTCTTTATATCTTTCTAAAACTTCTTCAGCACTTGAAACAGGGCCAAGTCCTGCTGGTCCGAATTTTATCATGAAAAGTATAAATAATAAGAGTTTTTAAAATTGATGTCAGATTTAAAAAATATTAAACCCCTTCAAAGAAATCAAATCCAAACTTTCTTAAGTCACTTTTCAATCTATCAATAATTTTCTGTTGCTCTTTTCCTTTTTTACTCATATCAACAAATTTTATAAGGATAGACTCAAATTCCTCCTTGTCCATTATCTTAATCAACTCTTCATTACTAAAGAAATAAAATCTAAATACTTTTTCATATTTTAGTTCTTTTAATTTTATTCTACTTATTTGGGTTAAAAAATCTCCCATGCTGGGATTTGTTTCAAGTCTTTTCATAAACCTGAAAATGTGTTTTGCTTTTCCTTTAAACTTCTTCTTAATTTTCTTAGCAAGAATTTTAGAAACAACAACCTTTGCCATTATATTAATTCGTTTACATCAACATAGCCTTTAGTATCCATGAGATAGTTCTCCATTTGAACCATTACTGCTAGTTTGTAGAGTTTATTAAGAACATCGTTGTATGTTTCTCCCATTTTTCCTAATGTTTTTATTTTATCTCTAACCCCAGTATCTATTTGTATCATTGTTTTAGCCATGTCTATAGTAGTTATAAATCCTTTATAAACCTTATGTATTACCAAGTCCGAATTTTATCATCTCTTCAAACTCCTACTTGTCACAATTGCAATAAAGAAAAAACTAAACATAAAAACATCATTTTGAATTATTAATCCAATTAAACCCCCAATTAATCCTAAAAAAACAATTCTTTTAAACCACTTTTTTCCTTCTTCTAATTCTTCTTTTGTATAGTTTGCAAGAAGATTTCCAATTGGAATTCCTAAAATTAGAACTAATATCCCAATTAATATTTTCAATATCTCCAACATAACAATATTTAAGAAAGATTGTTTTTATACTTAATCATGTACAAAAAATTTTTAATTGTCGCAAGCAAACAAGACCAAGCAGGAATAAATATTACAACTGAACTTTCGCAGTTTAGAAAAAATCCTATTTTAACTTCTTTGAATAAGGACTCAAAAGGATTTGATTTTTATTTAATTGAAAAAGATATTTTACATACTGAAAATTTAGACCTTGATAAAATTAATCAATATGATTTCATAATTTTTGCTTCAAAACATTGCTCAGAAAAAAAAGAAAAAACACTTTGTGTTCATGCTCCTGGAAATTGGGGAGAAGCTAAATTTGGCGGAGAATCAAAAAAAATTTGCAAATCTTCTGCACTTTTTCAAAAACAAATTTTCCAAAAATTAAAAGAAAACATAGAAAAATATGAACTTAAAAATTACAAAGTAACTTTAGAATGCACTCATCACGGACCCTTAATTGAAAAACCTTGTTTATTTATTGAAATTGGCTCAACAGAAACAGAATACAGAAGCAGAAGAGCTGGTTTTATTTTGGCAAAAACAATTTCAGATACTATTGAAAATTTTAAAGAAAATCCTTACAATGAAATTGCAATTGGAATTGGAGGACCTCATTATTGTCCTGAATTTACAAAACTTCAGCTAAACTCTAATGTCGCAATTTCACATATTATTCCAAAATATGTTGCTCCAATTACAGAAGAAATGATTAAACAAGCATGGGAAAAAACACAAGAAGAACCTGATTTTGCTATTGTTGATTGGAAAGGTCTGGGAAAATCAGAAGAAAGACAAAAAGTTATCGAGATTTTAGAAAAAAATTATATTTCTTGGAAAAAAATTAAAGAAATTAAAAGATGAAACCAAAAGAATATGATGAGAAATTAGAAAAAAAACTTGCACAAAAAGTTTTCAAATTAATAGAAAATAAAGAAAATCTCAGGATAATTAAAAAAAATTATATAGAATATATTAATTATACATTGGAAGTGAAAATAAAGAATGATAAATTATTTTCAAAAGTTTGTGGTGAATATTTTAAGTATTTAGAAAAAACAAGATTTAAACAGAATTATGTCCTTTAAAAAAGTTTAAAGAGATAAGAAAACCTTTAAAAATTCTTAATTAATTATATTCATATGCTCAGATGGCAGAAAGTAAACTCTTAGAGTTTTCATTTGTTCGCCCGAGCTGGTCAAACAAGTGGTTTCCACTTTGATGATCTTTAATATGCTCAGATGGCAGAGTGGTTAATGCACAAGATTGCTAATCTTGGCCCTTCGGGGCGCGTAGGTTCGAATCCTGCTCTGAGCGTTTAGATTCTCACCTACGGTTTCCCACAAGGGGATGACCTCTTCGAGGCCGCGAATCCTGCTCTCAGCGTTTTTTCAAAAAAAATGATGAATGGAAATCTTACTTGGATATTAAAGGGTACACTAAGCAGTGTTGATTTACTTTAAGCGTTTAATGCTATCTTTAGATAGAACATTCCCAGAGTTGAATCCTACTAAAATTCAAAAAGATTTTTGCTCTCAATCCACTGAAATAGGTTGAATACAAAATTTTTGATTTTGCTTACAAAAAGTGTTGCGTGAGTTTAATTCTTTTTTTGAGTGGGAAAATCACAAAATTTCTTAGAAGTTTCTTTAACAACCTTTAAAAACTCAACAAATTATTAATTTTAATGGCATTTAAAATAAATATCGGAACAAAAACAGGAAAAACATATAAATTAGAAAACGAAAGCCAAGCTTTAATTGGAAGAGAACTTAATCAGATTATTAACGGAGAAGATATTTCTTCAGATTTAAAAGGATATGAATTTGAAATTAGAGGAACAAGCGATTTTGCAGGATTCACTTCTTTAGATTCTGTTGAAGGAGTTGGATTAAAAAAAGTTTTACTTAGTTATGAAAAAGGAATGAAAAAAAGACCAAAATACGAAGGTAAAAAGAAACGTTCAAATCCAAAACCAAAAGGATTGAGATTAAGAAAAACAGTTCGTGGAAAAGAGATTTCCACTGCAATAACTCAAATTAATTTAAAGGTTGTTAAACAAGGAGAAAAGTCTTTGAAAGAAATTTTTGAAAAAAAGGAAAAAGTTGAAGAGAAAAAAGAATGAAAGAAAAGTACATTATAATCAAACCAAAAATAAACATCTTTTTATTATTGATTCAAAGTTTATTGATATTAATTCCCTTTATTTTTATTTTTATTCCATTAATTATCCCATTTATATTAATTCCAAGTTGGAACATAAGCAATTTTTTAATTTATCCTATTTTATTTTTCAGCATTATATTTATAATAATAATTTTAACAAGAATGAAAACACTAAAAGAAACTGAATATAGATTTTATAAAGATAAAATAGAATACAACGAAGGATTTTTAACAAAATATAGAAAAACAATAGATTATAACAAAATAACAAACATTGGACAAAGAAAAGGTGTTCTAGAAAATTTATTTGGATTAGGCTCAATCTACATAGACACAGCAGGGTTTAGCCCAAGAGGACATGAACTTTTAATGAGGTATATAAAAAATCCAGATGAAATTTATGATAAAATTAAAGAATTAACTTCAAAAAAGAAATAATTCTTTTTGACAAAATCTTTTAGTAATTTGTTAGTTCTTTGAATAATTTTTAACTAATTTTAATCACATTTTTTGTTCTTATTTTTTAGTAATAATATAGAAAGGTTTATAAATAAGAAATTTATAAATATTTTATGGAAAAATATGAAAAATATGAAGAATATTTAAAAGGATTTAATGAAACTAGAACTTCGTCAGTAGATATAACAAAAAGAGGAATACAAGTAGGTTTGAATACACCACTTTCTCCAGAGTTAACAATCTATGAAATGTTCTATGGAAATAATTCTCTTAACAAAGAAGAACAAAAAGATCTAAATAAGGCTATATTCGAAAATTTCCATAGAAATAATGAAAATCAGGAAACAATATAGCTAAGTTTTCTTAATGTTATTATTTTTTAATGACAACAAATAGAAAGGTTTATAAAGATTAAAAATTATGATTTATTATGGAAATTAAAGATCTAACTAAAGAAGAAAAAAATGCAAGTTCAATACTTTATGGAGAAAATTTTCATTATTATCCAGATATTTCAAATGAAAATCTTGTTGACATGGCTCTTAAAATAGAAAGACTTCCAAAAATAATGACTAAACAAGGATTTTCTCAACGAGCAAGAGAATTAGAATCTGTGCGTAATTCTGCATTAAATAAAAATTCATCTTTAGATTATTTTGAAAAAGAAAAAGCATTTAATACTATGAAAGATTACTCTAAAATCTTTAATTATGATTCTGGGAAAACTAAATATGATTCATTATTTAAGAAAAAAACACATTTAGAAGAGTTTGGTGAAATAAAGAAACTTATTAAAAATAAGAATCTTCCAGATGTTTTAAAATTCAGACTTATATTAAAAAAACCA
The DNA here is from genome assembly GCA_964451185.1 of Candidatus Woesearchaeota archaeon. Classification (GTDB taxonomy): domain Archaea; phylum Nanobdellota; class Nanobdellia; order Pacearchaeales; family GW2011-AR1; genus CAYVGH01. Next base: position 4,698 of record CAYVGH010000041.1, read on the forward strand.
AAACATTTTAAAGATGAATTAAAAGAATATTATAATACTGTTTTTAAATCTTCTTTATTAGGAAAACTTTCCAACAAAGTATTAGAGAATGTTCCTTTAATTTCTAATTTTCTTTTTGGAGAAGAAGCAGTAAAAATTTTATATGAAAAAAAATAAAATGGAAAATCAAAAATCAAAAAATATCCTTGAATTTGATGAAAAAGACATAATTACAAGAGTAGAACCTGCAATTTTCTATAACTTGAACAAACAATATAGTGAATTATTTGGAATAAAAATTAATGTTGCAACTTCAAAAGATCCAAGTTATATTGGAACGCCTTTAAAATATCATGGAATTACTAATGAAAAGATTCACCTTGAATTTATTAGAGGTAATTGTAAAGGAAAAAAGTTGAGTCTTAGATTTGAAGAATGGCAAGATGGTTGGGCAAAATATAATAGTCCTAAAATATCAAATGAACTTTTAAATA
>CAYVGH010000042.1:0-5152 GCA_964451185.1 Candidatus Woesearchaeota archaeon
TTTTTTTAAAAGAAAAATGAGATTTAGACTAGTGAAAATTTAATTGCGTATAACACCTTTTAATCGAACTTTTAGGAAAAATATATAAACTATTATGTTTAAATCTTATTATGAATCAAGATTTAAGTTCGATTAAAAGGGAATATGAGAATGAATTAAAATTAAGAAATTTCTCTTCAGAAACAATTAAATCTTACTTAAGAATAATTCAGGAGTTTCTTAACAAAAGTTCTAATAACCTCTCAAATGAGGCGGTTAAGGAGTATTTGCTTAAAGCAATAAACAAAAAACAAAGCACAAGTTACATCAAACAAAAATATTCAGCAATAAAAATTTTATTTGAAATAACAAATAAAACACAAGAATTCAAATTGCCAATTTATAAAAAAGAATCAAAAATTCCAGAAGTCCTAAATAAAAAACAAGTATTAGAAATAATTAATTCTACAAATAATTTCAAACACAAATTAATAATTAAATTAATTTATGCTGGAGGACTGCGAGTTTCAGAATTAATAAATCTCAAACCAAGAGATATTGATATAGAAAGAACAATTATCTACATTAGACAAGGAAAAGGGGCAAAAGACAGAGCAACTCTTTTTCCAAAAACAATAAAAGAAGAATTACTAAAATATTTATTAGAATTCTCCCCTAAAAATTATTTATTTGAATCAAATAGAAACAAAAAATATTCTTCAAAAACAATTGAAAAAATTCTGGAAAAAGCCTCTAAAAAAGCAATTGGAAGAAAAGTTCGACCCCATGTCCTAAGACATAGTTTTGCAACCCATTTATTAGAACAAGGAATTGATATTAGAAAAATACAAAAACTTCTTGGACATAAAAATCTAAGAACCACTCAAATTTATACTCACGTAGCAAATACAGATTTAGAAAATATAAAATCCCCTTTAGATTTATTATAAAATAATAAATATAATGAAAATCAAAAGATTTTCTTTAGACACATTATGAAACTAGAAAAAAAAGTTAAGCAAACATTAGAAAAAATAAATTTAAATAAAAGACTCTCGCGGTCTGGCTCTTCTAAAAGCCAATCCAAAGAGAAAATTTTAGTGGCATTGTCAGGAGGAAAAGATTCTGCTGTTGTTGCATTTATTTTAAAAAAATTAGGTTATAATTTTGAAGCACTCTATGTTGATTTATGTGTTGGAGAATACTCTAAAAAATGCTTAAAAAAAATTCAAGAATTATGTGAAAAATTAAAAATAAAACTTCATATTTATGATTTAAAAAAACAACAAGGAAAATCAATGCTCCAGATTTGGAAAAAAACAAACAAACAAAATTTAAATCATTGCTCTGCTTGTGGAATTATTAAAAAATGGGTTTTAAATAAAAAAGCACGAGAACTTAAAGCAGACAAAATAATCACAGGACATAATATAGATGATGAAATTCAAACTTTTTTAATAAATATTTTCAAAGGAAGCTTAAAACTTTCTACAAATGCAGGAGTAATTACAAAAAATATTTCAAATAAAAAATTTATTCCAAGGATAAAGCCATTGTATTATATTTTTGAAGAAGATGTTTTAAAATATGCTTTAAAAAATAAAATACCTTTTCTAAAAGGAAAATGCCCATATGCAGAAACATCCTATAGAATTGAGGTTAGAGATTTTTTAGAAAAAGTTTCAAGAAAAGAGAAATTAAATATTATGAAAAATTTTGAAAAAAATTATCCTAAAATTGAAAAATTGAAAAAAGGAAATTTAAATTATTGTGAAATTTGTGGGGAGCCTTGTAGGAGAAGAATTTGTAAAAGGTGTGAGTTAATGAAAATTAAATAATCCTTTTTTATTTTTAATAACCATATTTTTTATGTGCTTGTTCTATTGAAAGAATTTCAACCACTCTTACAATTTTTTGTTTTTCATTAATGATATAAAAACTAGTATAAATGCGACCAATATGCAACCTATATCTTTCTTTTCCCATTACTATTATTTTTTCTTTATCTCCTGAGCCTCTTCCAGGATAAGGATTGTCTTCAAGTTTACTTAAATTTTTTTTGCATATTCGTCTGCTTTTTTTATCAAGAAAATATAAAAATTCTTCCACCTCTTTAGAAAGTTCTACATCATATTTCATTTGATATCTTTTAATTTAATCCACTCTCCTTCACCCATTTCTGCTTTACTAAATTTTTCTGAAAGTTCAAATCTATTTAATTGTTGCACTAATTTTTGAAGAAGCAAATCATATGTTTCACCAGCTTCTTTCATTTTTCCTAATACTTTCCAAGTGTGTTCTGATACAGGTATATGTTTTAAACTCGCCATTTATAATCTTTATAATCTTTATACTATTTAAACTTTTCTTTAAATTTATTAATCTTAAAAATATATAATAAAATTCCTTTTCTAAAAACACTTAATTAAATAATCACTTCTTTTTCTTTTTAACAACTTTTTTCTTTGCCCTAGCATTCTGTGATTTGGGGTACGCCAATCTGCGAACAGGTTTCTTAATTTCTTTTTTCTTTATTTTAGAAAAAACATAAATATACAAAATTGGCAAAATACCAACTGTATTAAAAAATGCAAAAATCATGAACCAAATAACTTGTTTACCTCTTGCTGCTTTCCACATAGCAATTAATTTCCAAATTAATGTCCAGATTAGTATTATCACTAATAACCAAACAGAAGTTCCGAGTTCTTGTGCGATTTGTGTTAAATAATCCATTTTAACCTTTAAAATTATAAGAAAAATCTCTTTATAAATCTTTTTGGCTCAATACCAATCAAAAAGTTATAATACAAATTCCATCTTAACAATTAAAAATTTCTTTATAAACTTTACTTCTGAGAATTATAATTCAAAAATCTTTGTAAAAAACATGTTAAATTTTAAAGTGGTCATAAATCTTTAAATATAAAATATTCTAATCCTTTTTACTTTATACAAAATAGGGTGATAAAAAAATAATAAACCACAATATGTTGTATATACAAAAAAATATGAAATGCCCCTATTGTTCACATACAAAATTCAAAGTAACAGATAAAAGAGATTCTCCAACAGGAATTAGAAGAAGAAGAGAATGTTTAAAGTGTAAAAAGAGATTCACAACTTATGAAAAAATAGAAAGAGGAGATTTATATGTTATTAAAAAAGATGGAACAAGAGAAAAATTCAATAGGGAAAAATTAGAAAAAGGAATTGAAAAAGCATTTGAAAAAAGACCAACATCACAAGAAAAAATTCAAAAAATGATAAATGAAATTGAAGAACAAATAAGAAAAAAAGGAAAAAAAGAAATAAAGAGTTCAATATTAGGTGATTTAGTATCTAAAAGAATAAAAAGACTTGATAAGGTTGCTTACATTAGATTTGCTTCAGTTTACAGAGATTTTGAAGATATTCAAGATTTTAAAAAAGTAATCAAGGAGGTTTAAATGGCATTAAAATTCAAAAGATATTTTACAAAAAAAGAAAAACAAGTTTATGAAATGTTTAATTGGGAAAAAACAGATGTTGATATTTCAGATGATTCTGGAAAAAAATCATTTACTCAAAAAGATGTTGAATTCCCAAAACAATGGAGTCCTCTTGCAAGAAAAATTGTTGCTTCAAAATATTTTTATGGTGAACAAGAAACTCCTGAAAGAGAAAATTCTGCTAAAAGTTTAATTAGAAGAGTTTCTGAAACACTTTATGATTGGGCTATAAAAGATAATTATTTTTCTTCTGAAAAAGAAGCAAAAGCATTTTCAGATGAAATAAAATATTTATCAACAGACCAAAGAATGGCATTTAATTCTCCTGTTTGGTTTAATGTTGGAACCCATAAAATAGCAGGAGATGGAAGTGATGATCAAAAAGAATCATATATTATAAAAAATAAAAAATTTATGAGAATACCAATAGGAAAAGAAAGAGCTTATCCTCAGACTTCTGCTTGTTTTATTCAGGGTGTTGAAGATAATATGGAAAATATTATGGCTTTAGCATTAAAAGAAGCACTTTTATTTAAATATGGTTCTGGAACAGGAACAAATCTTTCTCCATTAAGATCGTCTTATGAAAAAATTTCAGGAGGAGGCAAACCTTCTGGTCCTCTTGCTTATTGGGCTTTTTATGATAAAGTCGCGGGTATTGTTAAATCAGGTGGTAAGACAAGAAGGGCTGCAAAACATGATGGTTTAAATGACAACCATCCAGATATTTTAGAATTTATAAATTCAAAAAGAAAAGAAGAAGAAAAATTACATATTTTAATTGATAATGGAATTCCTTGGAGAGAAGCATCTGAATCTGTAAATTATCAAAATACAAATATTTCAGTAAGAGCAACAAATGAATTTATGCAAGCTGTTGAACAAGATAAAGAATGGCAAACAATTCCTGTTCATAATAAAGAAATGGCAGATGAAATGCCAAAATACAAAGCAAAAATGTTAATGAGAAAAATTGCAGAAAATACGCATTTTTGTGGTGATCCTGGAATGCAATTTCATGATACAATAAATAAATATAATACTTGTCCAAATTCTGGAAAAATAAATAATTCAAATCCTTGTGGAGAATATAATTGGATGGATAATAGTTCTTGTAATCTTTTATCACAAAATATAATGAAATATTTTAATAATAAATTTTTTGATATAAATGCTTTTTCTTCTGCCATAAAAACAGCGACTATTGCACAGGATTTATTAATTGATAATTCAAGTTATCCAACAAAAGAAATTGCAAAAAATTCTCACAGATTTAGACCCCTTGGAATGGGTTATGCAAATTTAGGTTCATTGTTTATGTCTTTAGGATTTGCTTATGATTCAGATGAAGCAAGAGCTATTGCTGGAGCAATTACTGCTTTAGAAACAGGAAAAGTTTATGAAACTTCAACAGAAATGGCTGAAAAAATTGGAACTTTTAAAGAGTATAATAAAAACAAAAAGCCAATGATGAAAGTTATGGATATGCATAAAGATTCTTTAAAAAATATTCAAAGAGATAAAATACCAAAAGGATTAGAAAATATTTTAGATGAAGCAGAAAAAGTTTGGGATAATGTAATTGAACGAGGTAAAAAATATGGATTTAGAAATGCACAAGCAACTGTTTTAGCTCCAACAGGAACAATTGGTTTTATGATGGATTGTGATACAAAAGGTAT
>CAYVGH010000043.1:0-5024 GCA_964451185.1 Candidatus Woesearchaeota archaeon
AATGTTTTACCATTGCATCGGGTTTAATCAAGACCAAAGTTTTTTCCATAATCTTTTATTTGTTAAAAGTTTAAAAAGTTATTTGTTTATTTTTTAGAATGGAATTAAAAAATTCAATGTTTGGAGATTTTCATATTCATTCAAGGTATTCTCGTGCGTGTTCAAAAGAATTAACAATTCCAAATTTAGTTAAATGGGCAAAAATAAAAGGTTTGGATTTATTGGGAACAGGAGATTTTACACATCCTGTTTGGTTTGAAGAAATTAAAAAACTTAAGCCAAATAAAAAAGGATTTTATTTTTATGAAGATTTTCCTTTTATAATTACTGGAGAAATTTCTCTGATTTATACAGATAAAGGAAAAGGAAGAAGAATTCATTTAAATCTTTTAGTTCCTTCAATTGAAATTGCAAAAAAAATCCATAAATATATTGACAATAAAAAAATGCGAAGAGATTATGATGGACGACCGATTTTTGGAATTAGTTGCGAGGAATTTGTTAGAGAAATAATGAAAATTTCTAAAGAAATTGAAATAATTCCTGCGCACATTTGGACTCCCTGGTTTGGAGTTTTTGGTTCAAAAGGTGGTTATGATAATTTAGATGAAGCTTTTGGAAAACAAGTTGAAAATATTCATGCAATTGAAACAGGAATTTCTTCTGACCCTGAAATGAATTGGAAAATTAAATGTTTGGAAAATATTTCGATTGTAAGTTTTTCAGATGCACATAGTTTTTGGCCGTGGAGATTAGGAAGAGAAGCAACTATTTTTAAAAAAACAGATTCATATTTTGAACTTGTTGAACAAATTAGAAAAAATAATTTTATTGGAACAATTGAAACAGATCCAGCGTATGGAAAATATCATTTTGATGGACATAGAAATTGTAATTTTTCTTGTTCTCCAAAAGAAACAAAAAAACTAAATGGAATTTGTCCTGTTTGTAAAAAGCCATTAATTATTGGAGTTGATTATAGGGTGGAGGAATTAAAAGATAAAAATCCTGATTATAAAAATAAGAAAGAATATTTTACTTTGTTGCCATTGCACGAAGTTCTTAGTTTGTTTTGTGGAACTGGAATGAACACAAAAAAAGTTTGGGAAGTTTATAATAAATTAATTAAGGAATTTAAAAATGAATTTAATATTTTATTAAATGTTTCAAAAAAAGAAATGTTAGAAAAAGGTTTTGATAAAAATTTGATTGAATTAATTTTAAGAGATAGAAAAGCAGAAATTAAAGTTAAACCTGGTTTTGATGGAGAATATGGAAAAGCTATTTTAGGAAAGAGAGAGGGGCAAGGGAAGTTATTTTAGTCTTCAATGTTTTCAATTTCTTCAAAACCTTTCTTTAGAATAAATCCTTCTAAATCACATAGATTTTCTGAATATTTTTTATTTCCTGCTTTTACTATACAAATTCTTGTTTTATAATTAACATTTGTTTTAGGATTTTCTTTAAGTGTTTTTGGGTTTCCACTTATTTCAAATTTATAATGTTGTATTCCATCAAATCCAAATTCCTTATCTGGTTTATGTCCCTCAAATTCAAATTTTTTATAAAAACTGAATTCTCCACAAATTTTTTTTCTTAAATTTTTATCTTCCATGGATATATTTTGAAAAGGTTTATATTTTGGGCATCCGTGATAATAAACATTCTTCTGGTCTGTTTCAGATAGAAATTCTTTTGCATAATTTATTTTCTTTACTGTCATAAGTTTTATTGTTATTGTGTCTTTAATTTGTTTATTATATTAAAAGAGATAATTTAATTTCTCTTAAAAAACTTTACATCACTTCGTGGAGCATCTCTTACTCTAAGGAATTTGTAATGTGCGTCTGAAGTTTTTGTTTTGCATTTTGCACAAATTTCTTTTAAAGTATATTCATTACATTGTTTGCATTTTTTAAGTTTCATTGTTCTTTTAAAGAATTTTGTTATTTAAATTTTTGTGATTTTCAGAAATTCCTGATTTAAGTTTAGATTTCGTTTCACTCAATCTAAAAACCTGTCTTTTTTACACTTAATTTCCAAAGAAGTTCGTCTAAAAATTAAAGTTTTTTCTAAAATCATCCAGCAATACTAAAAATATATTCATGCAATCTTATTGGAAGTTTTTTGTTTGTTAAATCTTCAAATTCATGGGCTTTAATCCATTTTATTTCTTCTACTTGCTCTGCAAGTTTTTCTTCTCCTTCTGTTGCTTCGCATAAAAAATACAGCTTTAATGCTTCTAACTCTTGTTCTATATGATTCTCTGCAAAAACAGCTCCAAGATTATGTACAACATATCCTGTTTTTTCAGTTGTTACTCTTTTTAATCCAACATCTAAATCTTCTTCATTTTTTAAATTTCCTTCTAAGAAACTAAAAAATTTATCTCCTTTATTCTTTCCAATTAAAATCTTTCTTTCAGTAGGGTCAAAAATAATTCCAATAATTTTTACATAAAATTTTGATTTTTCCATATAATTTAGAAGTTGTTTTACTTTTTAAATATTTTGGTGGGATAGTTTATATTGAAAAATTTTAAATGTTTTTAAAAAGCCTATATTTATTTTTCTCTTACTGAGAATTCTATTTGTTTTTCTCTTGCTTGTTTTTCGATTTCTCTTAAAATATTTTTAAGTTTATTATCTGCTTTTTTTATGTCTTCTGCTTGCGTTTTAATAGAATATTGCCCTGCTGAAATATATTTTATCTCTGCATTTTTTATTTTTATTAAAAGATTTTTGATTAACTCCAATCCATTTGGTTTTGTAGAAGTTAAATTTATTTGTTTTTTTATTAATGCTTTTTTTATTTTTTGAGTTTTTAATATTTTAATAATTTTTTCTGCATCTTTTTTTCCAATTAATTTTTCTAATTTTTGAGGTTTTTCTTTTGATTCTTTTATAAAATCATATAAATTATTTTCTTTTTTAATCTTAATTATTGTTTCTTGTGCTTTTTCCTTTAAAATCGTTCTAAGAATATTTTCATAACTTTTTTCTTGTTTTTCTTGCTCTAAAACTTCTTTTTTTTCCTTTTGTGTAACTCTTCTTAAACTTAAATAAATATTTCCAGAATCTCCTATTTTTAAGATTTTACACACAATTTTCTTTTTTGGAACAACATAATTTCTTAAGTTTCTAATTCTTCCAGGAGCTATTTCACTTAAAATTATGCTCCCTTCACCATTTCCAGATATTTTTACAAAGACAATTGTTCCAACTATTCTATCTACTACACAAGACACTATTTCTCCTTCTTCTAAGTTCATGTTTATTAAAAATTAATAAAGGTTTTAAATCTTTGGAATTTTAAAATAGGGTTTTTAAAGTTTATTGTGTGTTTTATAGAATAATTTATCTTTTTAAAGGGTTTAACTTAATTAGATTATGAATAAGGAAAATAGCACTAATGTGTCTAAAAATTCTTATGAGCTTTGTGAAAAAGATTATGCTAAACTTAATCACAGAAAAAGTGTGAAATGCCCTTATCCTAATTGTAATGGTTTAGTTAGAAAAATTAAACAAGATAGTGAGATATTTACAAAATTAGAGGCAGTGTCAAATATTTATGTTTGTAATGCAAATCATAATCATAGATGGGAAAATTATAAAGATATTTAATTCACTTTTATTAATTCTACTTCTAAATTTTTCTTTAAAATTTCTAAAAATTCATTTTCTTTTTCTTTTGATATAAGACAACCTGCTGCAAACTCATGGCCTCCAACATCACCTCCTACAATTGTTACAACTCTATTTAATACTTCTCTTACATTTCTTCCTTTTCTTCCAGTATTTCTTGCAGAAATTTTTATTTTGTTGTTATAATAAGCCATAGTGATTATGATTGTTTCTTCTTCATAAATTGATGAATTAGATAAAATACTCGCTACTGTTCCAATCATTGTATCTTTAATGTTTTCCTTTGTATTGATTATTACAAATTTATCTCCTTGAATTTTTTTTGTTTCTTGGGCAAATTTTAATGCAGTGATTAATTCTTGTTTATATTTAGAATGAATTGATTCTACTCTTTTTTTTGCAGAAGGAATTTCTAAGCATAATTGAATTGCAAGTTCTGGTTTTCCATATCTTGAGCAAGCATTTATTTTTGCACTTAATTCTCTTGCATCTTCAATTTGATTGTATAATTTTATTAAAAAAATATCTCCTATCAAATTTTGATTTTTTATTTGAGGATTCCTTAAAATTATTGAAGTAGTAAGTTTTTTCATTTCTTCATCTTTTAATTCTAAAAGATTTTTGTATTTTCCATTTTCTGGTTTCAAGTTTGCTTCTCTTAATAATTCTAAAACCCCTTTTATGTTCCCTGTAACTTCTGGAATATAGGGATGTGATGAATACTCTAATGTTTTATTTATTGGTCTTGTAGAAGGATAAATTAATAATCCTTTTTTTCTTTTAATATCACCATCATTTAAAATTTGATCACTTGTTTTTTCTATTTCTTTTTCTAAACAATCTCCTACCATCCCTAAAACAGCTAATTTTGCAAATTTTTTGTTTTTAGGATTTATTTCTTTTGAAAATAAATAAGTTAATCCAGAAGCACTTATTTTTTGTTTTTCATGTAATTCAGGATTTATTATTTCTATGTTTTTTGGAATTTCTTGAATAATCTCATGATGGTCTATGATAAAAACATTTTCATTTTTTATGTAATTTAAACTCCCTGAACCTAAATCTAAAAATAAAGTTATTTTATTTTTATTAAGATTTTTTATGAAATTTTCTTCTAAGTTTTTTACAATTTTTAAAGTAAATTGTTTGTCTAAATCTTTTAATGTTTGAATCATAATTGAAGCAGAAGTTATTCCATCTGTATCAAAATGACTTATTATTTGAATTTCTTTGTCTTTTGTTTTTTCAAGAAAAATTTTAGAAATTCTCTTTATTTCTAATTCTAAATTATATTCCTTATTTTCACCTTGCATTTTTTATGGGATTAAAAGATTTTAAATTAATTTGTTATATTTTTGAATTTTTCTTCGTTGAGAAAAA
>CAYVGH010000044.1:0-4978 GCA_964451185.1 Candidatus Woesearchaeota archaeon
TAATTGTTGCTGCGGCCATTGAAGTGTATTTAACCCCTCTTTTATTTAGATAAATTTTTATAATTAAATTTAAAAAGTAAAAGGAAGTCGATTTGATTATGGAAGCTAAAGAAATATTAATACATAGATTAAGAGATTTTGATGCAGTATTTCGTTCTAAAAATAAAATAAACTTGTTAAAATATGTAATTATAAGACAATTCATAAAATTATTTGGAGTTGATGAAAAGAAATGGATTAATATGATTAAAAAAAATTCATTGAAATTTTTAGGATACAACTTTCTAACTAGACCAAAAACAATTGATTTTTTATTTTGTTCTAGATTTTATGAACCAGAATTTACAAAATTTATATTAAATAAAAAAGGTAAAATTTTTTTGGATATTGGAGCACACATAGGGAGGTTTTCTTTGCTCGCTTCAAAAAATTTTGAGAGAGTAATTTCTTTTGAACCTCATTCTGAAAATTTTGCACAATTAAAAAAAAATATTTTATCCAATAAATTAGAAAATATTATTCCATTAAACCTTGCTATTTCTAATAAAATTAAATATCTTTATATGTCAAATTTAAATGTTAATACAGGTGCATCTCAAATAAAAGAAAAAGGAGATAAAAAAGTTAAATGTTTAACATTAGATTCTATAATAAAAAAAGAAAAAATTAAAATTCACGAGATTGATTTAATTAAAATTGATGTTGAAAATCACGAAATGAATGTTTTGAAAGGGGCAAAAAAACTTCTCAAAGAAGGAAAACCAATATTAATTATTGAATCTTTTATTTCAAATTTTGAGAAAGTTAAAAAAATTTTAAATAAATTTGGATTTGTTAAAACAAAAACTTTTGATTTTTATAATCATGTGTTTGAAAAAATTAATGAAACTAAAATTCACTAAATTTAAAAGTACTAAAAAATATTACAATACATGGAATCCATTTTATTAATCACTATATTTGTTAGCTTTTTTTGTACATTCTTAGCTATGCCTTTTTGGATAAGAAAAGCAAAACAAATAGGGCTTGTTTGGGAAGATATGAATAAGTTGCATCATCCAAAAAATGTAGCAGGTTCTGGGGGGCTTATTGTAGTTTTTGGTTTTTTATTAGGAGTTTTATTATATATTGCTATAAAAACTTTTTATTTCAAAGATGGGGGAGAAGTTATAAGTTATCTTCTTGCAATTTTAGCTGTCTTGCTTATTAGTTCAATTGTGGGTATTGTAGATGATTTATTTGGTTGGCAAAAAGGGGGCTTATCAGCAAGATCTAGATTATTCTTGATTTTCTTTGCAGCAATTCCTTTAATGGTTATTAATGCTGGTGAATCAAGTGTAATGGGTCTTGAATTAGGGCTTTTATTTCCTTTAGTTGTGGTTCCCCTAGCAATTGTTGGAGCAACAACTACTTTTAATTTTCTCGCAGGATATAATGGTTTAGAAGCAGGACAAGGAATCTTAATTTTATCTGCATTAGCATTTGTGGCTTTTTTAACAGGAAGTAGCTGGTTAAGTGTGGTTGCCTTATGCATGGTTGCTGCATTGTTAGCATTTTATATTTTTAATAAATATCCTGCAAAAGTTTTTCCAGGAGATGTTATGACTTATGCAGTAGGGGCGTTAATAGCTTGTATTGCTATATTAGGAAATATGGAAAAAATAGCACTTTTCTTTTTTATACCTTATATTCTTGAAACTGTTTTAAAATTAAGAGGAAGATTAAAGAAATATAGTTTTGCTAAAGTTAGAGAAGATGGGGGTTTAGAGATGCCTTATAATAAAATATATGGTTTAGAACACTTAGCAATTTATATATTAAAAAAGACAAAACAAGGCAAGAAAATACATGAAAGAGAAGTAGTATTCTTGATTCATGGATTTCAATTGATAATTATTGCTCTTGGATTAGCTTTATTCTTATAATAAACAAAGTTTTTAAAATAAGATTCTCTTTAAAATAAAACATGGAAGAAGATAAAATAAAAATAAGTGGCGAAGACAATAAAATAGAAATAGAAGATGGGGAAAAAATTGAGATTAAAGGTGATGATAATATAATAAAGATAAAAGATAGTGAGCAAGTTGAGATTGAAGGAGATGATAATGTTGTTGAAATAGGTGAAAAAAAAGATATTAAAGAAAGTTTTAAAGATGTTAAAGAAAGTTTTAAAGATGTTAAAAGTGGTTTTAAAAGTGCGTTAAACTTCTTTCAGCAAAAAAAAGTTCTAAATATATTAATTATTTCTCTTTTAATTCTTATTTTAATTGGTAGTACTTGGATTAGATTGCAAAATTTACCTTTATTAGTTGATTCGACAACAGGAGAATATATACCTTTGGCATTAGACCCTTTTTATTTTTTAAGGGTTGCTGAAACAATGATTGAAGGAGATTTACCAGACTATGATGTTATGAAACATTCTTCTTTGCCTATGGGATTTACCCAAGAAATTTTACCAAGAGCTGTTGTTTTTTTATATAAAATAATAAGCCCACTTAGTGAAAATATTACATTGCGATTTGTTGATGTTATTTCTCCTGTGATATTTTTTACACTTGGTTTACTTGTGTTTTTCTTTTTAATATTTGTTTTAACAAAATCTAAATGGATTGCGATTCTTAGTAGTCTTTTCCTTGCAATTATTCCTTCTTATCTTTATAGAACTTTAGCAGGTTTTTCAGATCATGAATCAATTGGAATGTTTGCTTTTTTCGCTGCAATGCTAATATTTAGTCTGGCTTTAATTTATCTTGATAAAGAAAAAAATAGAAACAATCTAAAAAAGATTGTTTTCTGGGGGGTCTTAACAGGAATTGCTACTGCATTTACTTTTGCTGCGTGGGGAGGAATTGTTAAATTTTTATTTATGATTATTCCAGCTAGCTTTTTTATTTTTTGGCTAGTCAGATGTAAGAACACTAGTGAAAAAAATCTTCTTAATTTAATTTGGCTTTATCTCATTTGGATAGTTTCAACAGTCTTATTTGGTATGTTATTTGGATATGGTTTATCTGCTTTATTTGGGACTCTTTTGGGTACTGCTGGATTATTAAGTTTATTTGTTCCTGTTTTTATGATTGTTGATTATTTTTTAATACAAAATGATGGAAAAATAAAATCTTTCAACAAAAAATACAGGCAAGCTTATAGTTTTGGAATTGCTATAGTTTTGGGGATTCTCTTTTTAATAATTAGGGGAGAAAGTGTTTTCCAAATGATTGGAGGTGTTTGGAATGCACTATTACATCCTTTTGGTAGAGGGAGAGTTGGTTTAACTGTAGCAGAAAATGCTCAGCCATATCTTGTAGATTGGATAAATCAAACAGGTAAAGTATTTTTTTGGATGTTTATAACAGGATTAGTTTTTATTGGTATTGAAATAGGTAAAAAGATTAAATTAAAAAAAGAAAGAAATTTATTTGTGCTTTTTTGGATTATAATGTTTTCTGGAATCTTATTTAGTAGGATTTCTGAAGCGCATTTATTAAATGGACTTAATCTAATTAGTCAAGCGTTTTACATTGTAGGATTATTAGTTTTTGTATGTTATACTGCAAAACTTTATTTTAATAATAAAATAAAAATAAGTCCTGAACTAATTATCATTTCAACTTGGATGTTTTTTATGATTATATCTGTTAGATCTGCTATAAGATTTTTCTTTGCTTTAACCCCTTTTGTTTGTTTTTCTGCTGGTTTTTTTGTAATAAAAACTTTTGAATATTTAAAAAAGAATAAAGATGAATTATTAAAAATCTTGTTAATAATTATTTTAATATTAGGGCTTATTGGGGCTGTGTATAGCTTGAATGGATTTTACAAGGCTTCAAAAGACCAAGCAAAATATACTGGGCCTAGTGCAAATGTGCAATGGCAAAATGCAATGTCTTGGGTAAGGGAAAATACCCCTAAAAAAAGTGTTTTTGCTCATTGGTGGGATTATGGTTATTGGGTACAGAGTTTAGGAAAAAGACCTACAATTGCAGATGGAGGGCATTTCCAAGGAGGATATAGAGATCATTTAATTGGAAGATATCTTTTAACAAATCCAAATCCTGAAGCTGTCTTAAGTTTTATGAAATCAAATGAGGTTTCTTATCTATTAATTGACCCAACTGATTTAGGAAAATATGCTGCATATTCTAAAATTGGGAGTAATGAAGAATGGGATAGGTTTGCTTATATGAATACTTTTATTTCAGAAGAAAGTCAAATACAAGAAACATCTAGTGGAACAATAAGAGTTTATCAAGGAGGAATTGGTGTTGATGAAGATATTATTTATGGGGCAAATGATTCAAAAATATTTATCCCCGGACCTATTTATAATGAAGTTGGAAGTCCTAGTTATAAATCGTTTGTTGGAGGAGTTATCCTTGAATCTCTTGAATCAGGAGAAAATCTAATTTTAAAGCAACCTGAAGCAGTTTTTATGTATAATAACGAGCAAATAAAAATACCTTTAAGATATGCTTATTTTAACGGAAAAGTACAAGATTTTGGAGAAGGGTTAGATGCTGTGTTTTTTGTATTTCCAAAAATATATGATGAAGGTCAAGGGGTTTCGTTTGATAATTTCGGTGCAGGATTGTATTTGTCTCCAAAAGTTTCAAAAAGTTTGTTTGCTCAATTATACCTCATGAATGATGTTTTTAATAATTATGAAACAATTAAATTAGCTCACTCTGAAGATGACTCAGTAGTGAAAAGTTTAAAAATGCAAGGAATAGATTTAGGAGAATTTGTATATTATCAAGAGGTTAGGGGACCAATAAAAATATGGGATGTTAAAAAAGTTCCTGAAAATATATTATTTAAGGAAGAATTTTTAAGAAGGGCAGGAGAATATGCTGAGTTTGATAACTTAACTTTTATAAGATAACAATCTTTAAAACAACGACTTTTTATTAAAAAATATGGAAAAACAAAAAATAGCTCTTTTTCATCCTTGGCTTAAAAGCAAAGGAGGGGCAGA
>CAYVGH010000045.1:0-4964 GCA_964451185.1 Candidatus Woesearchaeota archaeon
TTTAGATTTAATATTGACACATCTTACTTTTCTCCTAGGTTAAGTAATGAGAGAAAAGAGATTGCTTCTAAAATTAAAAAGAATGATAAAGTTTTAGTTATGTTTGCAGGTGTTGCACCTTTTTCAATTGTTATTGCAAAGAATTCTAAAGCAAAAGTTTATTCAAATGAAATAAATCAGGAAGCAAATAAATATGCTAAAATGAATATTGAATTAAACAAATTAAAAGATAAAATTGAATTAGTTCCTGGAGATATTAAAAGGTTGGTTAAGCAGGGAAAGTTACACCGCTCGGTGTCACCCAAATTGCGGAATGCTGGGCGTAAATTTGATGTGATTGTTATGCCAAGACCAAAATTAAAAAATAGTTTTTTAGAACAAGCATTTAAATTATCTAAAAAAGGAACTAGAATTTATTATTATGATTTTTGTAAGGTTGGTGAAGAAAAGAAAATTGTTGAAAAAGTTAAAAGTGAAGCAAAAAAATTTAAAAAAAAGATTAAGATTTTAAAAGTAAAACATGCTGGAGATATTGCTCCTTATAAAATTAGATTGAGAGTTGATTTTAGGATTATATAATAATTATTTTTTAAAAACTTAATTTTCTAATCTCATTCTAAATTTTAATAGATTATTATTTTAGAAATATTTTACAGGACAAATAAAGTTTGTTTTTGGCAGCACATCTTTAGAATTATTATAACCCCAATCTAAAAATATAAAACCCTTTTTCATTAAAAATTTTTCATGCTCGCTTGATGGAGGAACAAAATTTTTTATTGATTTTTTTCTTATTCCTATTAATTTTTTAAGATTTATATCTTTTAATTCTTCATAGATTCTTAAATCAATTTCATTTTTCATAAAATTATAAAAAACATTTAGTTTAAATATGTTTCTATTTTAAAGTTATAACTTCTTTTCCCGCTTAATCGCAACAGGAGCTTCACCACCATGCCAAGTGAATCTTGGATGAACCCTCATTGGATAAATTCTTTCTGAATTGTCGTCGAGAATTATTGCAGAACCTTTTAGTGAAGGCAGGTCATTCATGTATTGACTTATGCTTTCAAGCATATAACTTTGCATAATTTGATTTAATGCTCCCAAATCTTGTGCAGAAGTTACTCTATGAGATAAAACAATGTCTGACTGAGTCATAACATCTCTGTGAATTTTTCCAGGTTGCTGAGTTGCTAAAACCATTGATATTCCAGGTTGTCGTCCTTCTCTTAATAATTGAACCAATGCATCTGTTGCAATTGTTTTTTTGTCTAAGGGAAGAAACTCATGACATTCATCAACAAACATCCAAATCAAAGGCATTTCTTTTCTTTCAACTTCTCCTAAAACTTCAAATCTTTTTGAAATTGAATTAATTTCTTCTTTTTTTCTTGCATCCATTCTTTGCTCAAATAATTTTTTTGAAACCAAACTTACGGTCAAAGCTCGAACATTAAATGCTCCTATTGAACTGTAAACACTTAAATCAAGAATTGTTGTTTTCCCCCTATTTACTAAATTATTTATATTAGTTGGCTTCATTGATTTTTTTGCAAAGATTTTCCAAGAATCAGCTGCTTGAAATAAACCAATTGCAGAATTTTTTGTATCTCTTGAACTTTTAGTATCTTTTTCTAATTCTTCTATTATATAATCAATATCAAATTTTTTTCCTGATTCTTTTAAATTAGTTATTGTTGTTTCAATTAAAACACCAACAGGGTTAATTAAATCCAATCCAAAAGTCATTACCCAATCTTCTGCATTCATTTCATTTACATCTAATGCAAATTTTTCATCAACTGGAATTCCTTTTTCCCTGTACTCATCAAAATGCCCATAAGGAACAAATATTTTTACAGGAAGATTTTTTGGAGACAACCCCCATTCTCTTAATAATTCCGAATCTTTTTCATTTTGATATTTCATTGTCCAGTAAATTCCCATGGTGTCAAATATAATTGGAGCAATATTTTGAGAAACTTCTTTTGGCAAATCTGAAAGTTGTTCTGCTAAAACTCCCATTGTGTAGCTTTTTCCAGAACCTCTCTTCCCAGAAATTAAAATCACATGTGTTCTTGCAACATCTAAGAATATTTTGTTGCTCAAAGAAGTGTATTGCCCCATTTTTACAAATCCTTTTCCAATGTAAACTAATCCTTTTTTTCCAAACTCTTTTTTATCAGTTTCGTTTCTTCCTATTATTATATCATAAGCCATGAAAAAGAATAGATGAATAGATTTTTAATTGTTTTGATAAGCCCTAAAAATATTTAAATATTTCTTTTTATTAAAAATTAGATAAAAATTGTTTTTTGTATTAGAAAGTGCGAGGACAAGACAAGATATCGAAAGAGCTGTATTAAAAACACCATAAAAACATTTATAAATCCTTTTTAATAAATTCAATTATGGAAAATAAGGAAAAATCAGATAAAACTTCTAAAGAAAATTTAATAACTAATAAACTAAGAGAAAATCCTTGGATTCTTTCAACAATTGTTTTTGGGGTTTTAGCTTTTATTTTACTTTCTTCTAGTTTAAATGCAACTGGAAATGCTATTTCTGAAAAAGACGCTGGAGAATATTTAATTAATTATTTTGAATCTCAAGGAGTTAATGGTCTTGAATTAAATTCTATTACTCAAGAAAATAATTTTTACAAAATTAATATAACATATCAAGAACAAACAATTCCTTTTTATGTAACTAAAACTGGTTTTCTTACTGGAAATTCAATTGTTTCTCTTATAGAAGAACCAGAAGAAATTAATTCTGAAGATACTAATGCTCAGACACAAGAAATTCCAAAATCTGATAAACCAATTGTAGAATTATTTATAATGACACATTGTCCCTATGGAACTCAGGCTGAAAAAGGAATTCTTTCAACTATTGAAACTTTAGGAAATAATATTGATGCAAAGATTCGATTTGTTCATTACTTTATGCATGAGCCAGAAGAAACAGAAACTCCAATTCAAGTTTGTATAAGAGAAGAACAGCCAGATAAATTTTACGAATATTTAACTTGCTTTTTAGAAGACGGAGACTCAGACAGATGTTTATTAGAAACTGGAATTGATAAAACAGCATTAGCAACTTGTGTTGAAGGTAATGCAGAAAATTATTATGCAGAAGATTCTGAATTAAGTGAATCTTACGGAGTTCAAGGAAGCCCAAGTTTAGTAATTAATAATATAAAAATAAGTTCACAAGATACTACAGGAGATGGTAGGGCAGATAGTTATGTATTTAATGATGAAATAATTCCCTTTGGAAGAGATTCCAATACCTACAAACAAATAATTTGTAGTTTATTCAACACAGAACCAAGTGAATGTTCAACAGAATTATCTTCAACAAGTCCTTCACCTGGATTTGGTTGGGAAGAAGGTGAAGATACTGGTGGGCAATGTTGATAAATTAGTTTTTATATAATTCTTAAATTTACCTTTCTTATTAATGATATTTGAAATCTCCTAATGAGCGAACTACTCCATTAAGAGAAATAGGTTTCTGATCTTTATAACTATTCCAAACTTCTTTTGATAAATTAGAATTTAAAAGATGCTTATGATAAGAAATCAGTCCATCTACTTCTATACTATTCCCTTCACCGTCTGTTTTCTTAGCATTAAACTTTTGTATAGATGAACCTGAACCAAAAAATCCTGTTCCTTTATAAACATCATTTACAGAACTTACAACAATATCTTTAATTGAAAATTTTTTTCCTGGTTTTAAACTCGTTAAATCATTTCTAGTTTCAATTACTTTTGTTTTATGAGGTTTAACTAAATAAAGTAAATTTTTTTTTGATTCTTTAAATAAATTTTTCATCAAGTTTTGATTTGATTATGCCTTATAAACCTTTGTCTTTAGAAAAGGATTTTAAATTTATATAATTTAGAATAAATTTTATAATTGTATAAAACGCTCACACTAAGAATTGAACTTAAAAGACACCAAAGATTTCTTTTAGAAACTTCTTTTTGAATTTAAACTATTTTGTCTAAATATCAAACAGATAAATTCTTGTTTTATGTGTGAATAACAAATTCATCTATAAACGCCCCGACCGAGATTCGAACTCGGGTCACTGCCTTTCTTCTTTTTCCTAAAAGGAGAAATGAAAGATGCTTGCATCTTACTTTGAAAGGGCAGTATACTTGGCCTCTGTACTATCGGGGCTTATTAGTTTGTTTTTCCTTTCCTCTTTTGCAAAGGCGAAGGCTCAGGTGCAAACAACCTGTTTGTGCCTCGTAGAAGTTGTTAAACTTCACATGTACTACCGTGGCTTATTAATATAAAAATATATCTTATTTTTAAAACTTCTTGTTTAAAATAAAAAAATTAAATCATCTCTTCTCATAAAAATAAACCCTTCCAACTTTCTTAATAACCTTCCATCCAGGCAATCTCCACCAATGAGAAATAATTTTTGTTCCAGGTTTTAATTCCTTACTAAATTTTCTACCTAATTTATCTGCAACTGTCTTAAATTGAAAAACCACAATTTTATTATACTCCCCTAAATCAACTTTCCAAAAATTCTTCCAATAAATTTTTACATTCTTCAAATCTTTTTTCCTAATCTTTCTCCTAGAAAACCAAACTAAAAAAGGATTTAATTCAAAACCATGAACTTCTGCTCCTAATTTCCCAAGTCCAATACAAATTCTCCCATCACCAGAACCTAATTCTGCAATTAAATCTCCTTTTTTAGGCTCTGAAAATTTTATAATATTTTCCAAAGCTTTCCCTCGCGAAGGTTCATAAGGTGCTCCAAAGAAAAATGGAATTAGAAAAAAATAAGATAAAACAAAACCAACAATCAAAACTATAATAAAAATCAATAATATCATATAAATAAATTAAATTAAGAGTTTTTATAATTTAGGATTTTAAAATTTAATCAGAAGAAAATTCTTCACAAATTATTTGCTTCAAGAATATTT
>CAYVGH010000046.1:0-4886 GCA_964451185.1 Candidatus Woesearchaeota archaeon
AATCACTTTCCCCATCCATTCCTAAAACAGATACAGGAGATTTATGATGATCATAAATAATTTTAAAAGTATAAGTCCCTTTTGGCAAACCACTTTCCTTTTTATAATCCACAAGAGAATAACTTTCAGACGACTGCAATAAATTTAATACCATAAAAATCAAAATTTCTTTAAAAGAATTATCATTCTACAAACTCTACTTTAAAACTCCCTTCCTTAATCTCAGAAGCATTCACAACATTTTGCAAATCATCAATAACATCTAAAACTTTATCTAAAACACCTTTTTCTAAAGTTAAAATAATTTCAGAATTCATTGGCTTTTGTGCTTTGGATTTTTCTTGTCTAATTTTAGAAACAAGTTCATAAATATAATTCAAACTTTCAAAATCTTTTTGTCTTTCAAATTTAGGCCATTTAGAAATATGAATTGATTTTGCCCCAGAATTCTGTGATTTGGGGTACGCCGAGCGGCGACCTTTTTCCAACTTCTTAAAATGTTCTTGATAAATTTCTTCTGTAATAAATGGCATTATTGGTGCAATCATTTTTAAAATAGCTAAAAGAGATTTATATAAAGTATATTGGGCAGATAATTTTTTATTGCCTTTTCCTTGATAAACTCTTTTTTTAACAATCTCCAAATAATTATCACAAAAATCTTTCCAAAAAAACTGCTCAACTTCTTGTTTAACTTTTGAATATTCATATTTTTCAAAATTTCTTGTGCAAGATTTAATTAACAAATTTAATTTATTTAAAAATAATTCATCTAAAGTTTCTAATTTCTTTATAGGCTCACCAGAGTCATCCCTTGGGGACCAACCTTTATAATTTTCTAAGTTCATAAAAACAAATTTAGAAGCATTTCTTAATTTATTAATAAATTTTGTTCCAGCAATTAAATCTTTTTCTTGGTAATCCAAATCATTTCCTAATTTAGAACCAGCAGCCCAAAATCTCAAAGCATCTGCACCATATTGTTCTAAAACAACTTTTGGCTCAAGAACATTCCCTTTACTTTTACTCATCTTTTCTCCTCCTAAAGAAACATTTCCAGAAATTACAATATTTTTCCAGGGTATTTTTTTTTCATGTAAATAAGCTTTAACAATTGTATAAAATGCCCAAGTTCGAATTATATCATGTGCTTGAGGTCTTAATGAAAAAGGCAATCTAATTTTATTTTCAATTAAAGAATCTGCAATCTGGGGAGTTAAAGATGAAGTTGCCCAAGTATCTAAAACTTTTTCTTCAGGTTTAGCAACTTTCTGACAAATAGGGCAAATTTTTTTAATTTGTAATGGATCAATAGGCAATTCTTTTTCATCAGGCAAGATTATTTTTTTACATTGTTTACATTCCCAAACAGGAATCGGAATTCCAAAATGTCTATTTCGAGAAATACTCCAATCCCATTCCAAACCATTAACCCAATTATCATATCTTTTATGCATGAACTCTGGGTACCACTTAACTTTATTTCCTTGTTTAATTAAATCTTTCTTTTTATCTAAAATTTTTATAAACCATTGTTCTGTTGGAACAAACTCAATCTCTGTCCCACACTTATCATGAACATTAACAACATGAGAAATATTTTCTTGTTTTTCAATAAAATTTTCTTTTTTTAAATCTTCAAGAATTTTTTTCCTAGCAGCTTTAACTTTTAATCCTTTATATTCCTTAATATTCAAAGTTCCGTCTTTATTCAAAATAATTTTAGGATCTAACTTATGTCTATTAATTGCATCAACATCAAACTTATCACCATATGAACAAATCATTAAAACACCTGTTCCTTTTTCAATTTCTGCTGATTCATCTTCAATAATTGGAACTTCAAAATTAAATAAAGGAACTTTTGCTTTTTTCCCAATTAAAGATTTATATCTTTTATCTTTAGGATTAACAAAAACAGCAACACATGCTCCTAACAATTCAGGCCTTGTTGTGGCAATTAATAAATCTTTAGAACCAACTTTAAATTTCAAAGTTGAAAATAAAATAGGATACTCTTTATCTTCTAATTCTGCTTGAGCAATTGAAGTTTGACACTCTGGACACCAAATAGTTGGAAAATCTTTTTTGTAAATCTCCCCCTCATTAAACAAATCAATAAAAGACTTCTGAGAAATCTTCTGAACATTCTTGTCGATTGTAGAATATGAAACATTAAAATCACAAGACATTCCTAAATCTTTCCAGTCTTGAACTGCTTTAGGTGTAAAATCTTTTAGAAAATCTAAAACCTTTTTAATAAATTCCTGCCTACCAATTTTTTTACTCTTAATCTTCAAAGATTTTTCAACTAACCTTTCAGTAGGCAAACCATTATCATCTGTTCCAAACGGGAAAAAAACATTTTCACTGAACATTCTATGAAACCTTACAATAAAATCCTGCTGAGCATATGAAAACGCATGTCCAATATGCATTTTTCCAGAAATATTTGGAGGCGGCGTATCAATTGAATAAATCTTTTTTTTAGATTTAGAATTAAATTTGTAAATCTTTTCTTTTTCCCAAAACTTTTTGTATTTTTCTTCAATAACTCTAAAATCAAATTTCTGTTTTTCCATAATGAAACACACACAAGAAACTTTTAAAAACTATTGTTTAGACTTTCTTCCAAAAACTTTCAAACAAAACATTTAAATATCTTGTTTGTTTACAAATAATACAAATAAAATGGCTACAATGACCCTATCTGTTCCAGATGAACTAAAAACAAAAATGGAAGAAGTAGAAGTCATAAATTGGTCTAGCGTAGCAAGAAAAGCATTCTTACAACAACTAAAATATATGGAAGAACTTAACAAAGTTAAAGAAATCATTGAAACTGCAAAATTTAAAACTAAAGAATCAAAAGAATTATTTGACCAATTAGTAAATGGTTTAGAAGATATAAGACTTGGAAAACTTCAGGATTGGGAAGAAGTTAAAAAAAAGAATAAACTTTAATAATTTTCTTCCACATAATTTTTATAAAAAGGAATTAAATATTTTATTTTGTTAATTGTTTCTTGTTGATTCTTTTTTGAACTAATTGCAATAAGAAAAACCACAACCTTCTTTTCATAAACAAGATAATAAATTCTATAACCTTTAACTTTTTTCTCCCTAAAAAATCTATATCCTAAAGGTTTTCCTTTAAAGGGATTTGATTTCAATTGATTAATTTCTTTGGAAATTTTTTCTTTTATTGAATAATCTAACTTGGAGAAACTCTTATCAAAATTATCAGTTGTAATAATTCTCCAATTCATTACAAATTAAACTACAGCAACTTTTAAAAACTATCTATCTTTTGAATAATAATGGCACAAGACAATAAAATACAAATGCCTGGAGGGTTTGGAGGATTAATGAGGTATAGTGATGAATATGAATCAAAATTTAATCTTAAACCAACACATATTTTAATATTTATCCTTCTCATAATTGGAATAAGAATCGCTCTTCCATTTATATTTTAAATTGAAACTTCCATATCTCCTTGAGAAGAAAAATTTCTTAGATTCCACCATAAAAATCTTGATATTGTTGGGTCTATTTCTGAAGTAGATAAAGATTTCTTAAAATTTTTTTCCATTGCTTTTCTTGACCTTTCAAAAGAATCCCTAACTTTATTTCCTTTTATCAAGGATTCTATAAAAACATTTGAAGGAGATAAAAATAAGTTTGCTGTTTTATCTAAAATTGGACGGGAAAATAAATTTGGTTCATACATAAAAATAAAATCATCCATATAACCTGTATAATTTAAAGCTCCTTTTTTTACACTTTTTAAACCTAAAATTTTTGCTGAAGAACAAGATAAAGCATAAACTATTTTTGATTTAAGTAATTCTTCATTTTCACCTGCTTTTAAAAGAATTTCATTTTTATGGCCTGTAACAATATTTTTACTTCCATGTCCATTAAGCATGATAAGTTTTGGTGAGAAATTTTTTATTTTACTTTCAAATTCTTTTTTATTTGCTTTTTCTCCTTGTAAATCAAAAACTTTCAAATTAGAATTTTTAGCAGTTTTTATTATTTCTTTTCCCCATGCAGAAAGATAATGAGTTGTGTCGTCGTGATTTGGCAAAGTTATTAAAAAATTAACACTCATGCAATTACTCCTTGTTTCATTGCTCTTAAAAATTCTAATTCTATTTCCATAATTTTATTTCCAACTTCAGAGCCAGTTTTTACTCCTTCAATTAATTGTTCTTTTGTAAAATCCCCATAATTACCAATAGAAATTTTTTTATTTGAAGGGATTGCATCTAACCTCGCAATAACTAATTCTTTTTCACTTTCAGAAATTTCTTCATTCATATTATCCTTAACTCCTCTAACATTTTTAATATTTGCTTTGATTTTTCTGTTTTACTAGAAATTTCAACATATGCCACATTCCAGGTTATTGGTTCTTTATCTATTACAAGAACAATTTCTTTTCTCGGATTTAAAGGAATATCAGCGTATATTTTTAAAAATCTATCCCGTAAATTAATGTTTTTTTCCATATTAAAAAGAACTTTAAAGAGTTATTAAAGTTTTTGGGAGTTAAATCTAAAAGTAGTTATGAAAGTTTATATATTTCTTTAATTCTATTAATTTTAGGAGGAAAAAATGCCAGATAATTTAAAGAAAAAAGGACCAAGGGATAGAAAAAGACAAAGTGGACAGAAACATGAAAAAACATATGCTCCAAAAAGAAAAAGTCCTGGAACAAGAAATAAAAAGAAATAATTAATTATTTTTCTTCTTTTAAAAATTCTTTTAATTTCAACGAGAGGAATACATACACACTAGGAATTGTTTTAGGGATTTTTGGAATTCTTAGAAAAGATTATTTATTTTTTATTGGAATGGGGATATTTTTTGTTGAGGGG
>CAYVGH010000047.1:0-4731 GCA_964451185.1 Candidatus Woesearchaeota archaeon
GGTCCGCCCTCAATAACTTCTTTTCTTTCTTGTGAAGAACCAACCCTTTCAAAAATTTTAGATATAAAAGGATTTTTATCTTGAAAAATCTCAGAGCGAATCCTGTTGCTTAAAAAATTAGGATAAGCAGTATGAATAGCATTAATATCCCAAATCATTCCATCAATATAAATTGGAATTTTTGGAAGTTTTCCTAATTTCATAGCATCTTCTAAAATAAGCATTGTTTCTTGTGCTCTGCCCAAACCTAATTCTGGAATTAAAACCTTGCCCTTTCTTTCAATTGTTTTTTTAATAACTTCTATTAACCTTTCTTCTGATTCTTGTCTTGGGGGTAAAATATCATCTTTTGAACCATAAGTTGATTCTGTTATAACTGTTTCAACTCTTGGAAAAGTATTTATTGCAGAATCTAACAATCTTGTTTTTGCATATTTAATATCTCCTGTATAAAGAAGATTATGTGCTCCATTCCCAATATTCAAATGAACCATTGCTCCACCCAAACAATGACCTGAATTATAAAATGTAAGTCTAACATCTGGAGTTACATCAGTAACTTCATTATAATTCAAACAAATGCTATGTTTAACCATTTCAATTACATTTTTTGAATTAAACAAAGGAGCTGATGCTTGTTTATATGCAACTCCAATAAAATCTAAGGACATTAAAGCAGATATATCTCTTGTTGGAGCAGTCATATAAACTGGTCCTTTATAACCCATTTTATATAAATAAGGAAGTACACCAACATGATCCAAATGTGCATGAGTTATTATTACTGCATCTAATTGTGAAATGTCAAACTCAGGAACATCAAAATAAGGAAATTTATCTTGTCCAGAAGCAGCTACATCAATCCCACAATCCAATAAAATTTTAGAGCTTGGAGTTTGTAATAAAATACAACTTCTTCCAACTTGTCTTGCACCACCTAAAAAAGTCAGTCTAATCCATGAATTTGATTTTTCAGGATTCCATTCTTTGTAAATTTTTTTGCCAATTTCATTAAGAAATTTTTTACGATAGGTATTATTTGCATAAAGAACACTCCTAACATTATCTGTTATCTGACTTTTAATTGCCGCACTTCTTTGAATCTGTGGTGTCCACAAAGTTGTTTGTTTTATTTCTTCTAAAATTGAACCTTGTCTTCCAATAACTCCCCCTGGTTTTTTAGCTTCAATAATTACAATGCTCCTTTGAACATCAAAAATAATTTTTGTGATTTCAGCGTCTTTTGGAACAATCTCTCTTATTTGTTTTTCAGTTGTTTCTTTATCAGGAAGAATCTTTGAATCTGCTCTTAACTCAATTCTTTTTTTAATCTCACCAACAATCTCCTTTATTTTTGTCCCTCCTTCTTTGAAAAAGTTTTCATTTTCAGTATAAAGAACAATATTCGCGCCTTCAAAATTTGCTTCTTTTATTTTTCCGTGTAGTTTCTCAGTTATAAGTTTTAAGATATCTGTCATTTTTTGCCTCTTGTTTAATTAGGATTATTCGTCTTTGTAATCTGGTTCAATTGTTTGTGCAACAACTTTCTTAATTCCTTCTTTTGTTATTGTAAAAATATCAATTCCATAACCAGAACCAACATCTCTTTGAGTTGAAGATTTTAATGATTCTTTTGCAAGTTCAATTCCTTCTTTTATTGAAATATCTTTTTTATATTGTCTTTCTAATAAACCTAAAACATAAGGCATTCCTGAACCAAAATTTGCATCGTAATCTTCTACTTTAATAAAACTTCCAGCAGGTTCAATTGTGTAAAGTTCTGTTGATCCATCTTCATTAAAGCCTCCAATTAAAAATCCTGCTTGTTGGGGAATCATTGAAGGTTGTCTTATTCCTGAATATGAAATATTGGCTAATAAACTTGCAACTTGTTTAATTTTTGGTCTTGATTTTGAACGAAGTTCTTTTAATCTTAATTCTGCTGGAAGAATTTTTGCAACTCTTTGGATGTCAGAAACCATTCCTGTTCCAGAAATTAAAATGTAATCATTTATTTTTTTTGTTTTTTCAGAATTTTTATTCATAACAATTGTTCCTGCACTAGATTGTCTATCAGAAGCCATTACAATTCCATCTTTACAAACAATTCCCAGAATAGTAGTTCCTGTTTTCAAAATATTTTTCTTTATATCTTCATCCATTTTAGTTTATAGAAATGATTCTAATTGTAATTTAAAGAAATAATTGTTTTATAAAGTTTTCGTTATTTGAATTTTTAGGCAGTTTTTTAAAGCAAAACAGGAAATTTTGTATTATTAATTTTTAAAAGCAAAAACTCTAAAAATTTATAAAGATTGAATTTTATTTGGGTTTATGGAAAAGTTAAATGGATTTTTAGATGAACAAAATAAGGAAATAAAAAAACTTCAGGCGAAAACTTATAAATCTTATTTTGATGCAATAATTACTGGAAAAGAGGAATTTTATAAAGAATATGAAAAAAGTGCTATGGAAATGGAAGATTTTTTTCATAGCAAAGAAAATTTTGAAAAGATAAAGGAATTTTTAAAAAAAGATATAAATGATTTAATAATTAAAAGACAACTTGATTTATTGTATAAATTTTATTTGGGTTCTCAAGGAGATATTATTTTATTAAAAAAAATTCTTGAAAAATCAACAAAAGTTGAAAAGAATTTTAATTCATTTAGAGCAGAAATTAATGAAAAGGAATTTACAGATAATGAAATTAAAGAAATTTTAAGAAAAGAAAAAGATTCAGAAAAATTAAAGCAAACTTGGGAAGCAAGCAAAAAACAAGGAGAAATTGTTGAAAAAGAAGTTTTAGAAATTATAAAATTAAGAAATGAATTAGCAAAAAGTTTAGGATATGAAAATTATTTTAAAATGTCTTTGGATTTAAATGAGCAAAAAGAAGAAGAAATTGATAAAATCTTTTCTGATTTGAAAGAAAAAACAAATGAATCATTTGAAGAAATAAAAAAAGAAATGGATGAAGTTTTATCTAAAAAATATGGAATTGAAATTTCAGAATTAAAACCTTGGCATTATCAGGATTTATTTTTTCAAGTGGGGCCTGAAATTTATGAAATTAATTTTGATGAATTTTACAAAGAAGATGTAATTGAAAAAGCAATTAAATTTTATGATGACATTGGATTTAATGTTAATAATATTTTAGAAAAAAGCGATTTATATGAAAGACCAAGAAAGTATCAACATGCCTGTTGTATTGATATAGACAATAGTGGAGATGTTAGAATTGTTATGAATACAAAAAATAATGAGAAATGGATGGACACGATTTTACATGAATTAGGACATGGAATCTATGATAAAAATTTTGATTTAAATTTACCATTCTTATTAAGAAGTTATGCACACATTTTTGTAACAGAAGCAATCGCGTTGCTTTTTGGAAGAAATTCAAAAAATTCAAATTTTATAAAAAAATTTTGTAATGTTGATAAAAATGAAGCTAGAAAAGTTTCTGAACTTGGAAGAAAACAACTTAAAATGAGAGAACTTGTTTTTTCACAATGGTGTCAAGTAATGTATTATTTTGAAAAAGAACTTTATAAAAATCCTGAACAAAACTTGAATAAACTTTGGTGGAATCTGGTTAAGAAATATCAAAAAATTGATTTCTCTCGGGATAAACCCGATTGGGCTTCAAAAATTCATATTGTTGAAGCACCAGTTTATTATCATAATTATATGCTTGGAGAACTTCTTGCTTCACAATTACAGAGCTACATTGTAAAAAATATTTTAAAACAAGATGATGTAAAAACTCCAGATTATAATAAAAAAGAGGTTGGAGAATTTTTAAAAGAAAATTTATTTAAGCATGGAAGAAAATACAAATGGGACGAATTAATTAAAAAAATTACAGGCGAGAAATTAACAACAAAGTATTTTATTGAAGAATTTTGTGATTAACTTGCAATTTTAAAAATTTAATCAATCACAGAAACACCATTTTCCTTCCTAAACTTAATAACATTTTCAACAAAATTTTCAATTTTTTGTTCATGTGAAACAATAATTAACTGCTCAAAATTTAATTGCTCTAAAACTTGCCTCATTTTATCTAATTGCTGTTCTGAAAAACCATCTGTTGGTTCATCTAAAATCACAAGATTTCTTGTTTTTATCTTACTTAAAAAAGAATTAATTATTTGATTAAGAGCAAGTCTATAAGCCAAAGCAATTGCTGTTCTTTCTCCTCCTGATAAATAAGCATAATCAAGTTCATAATCTCTTTGTTCAATTACTGGAGTAAAATTATCATTTAACTTTACATTAAATGATTCTGAAACAAGCATTAAAAACCATTCTGAAAAAAGTTTTGAAAATTCATATTTTAAAGCAATCATTACATTTTTTTCAATATTTGAAATCATAGGAATAAATTTTTTAGAAAGCCAGTCTTCTAAATTAATTAAATAAATTAATTTATTCTTTATCATTTCAGTTTGTTTTGCTTTCTCTTCTAACTCATTTATTGATTTTGAAAAAACTTTAATTTCCCTTCTTAATTCAGCTAAATTTATTTCTTTAATCTTTTCTTGATTTCTTGCTTTCTCAAGACCTTTATTTTTATCTTCAAACATTTTTTCATATTTATTTAATTCAAATATTGAAGATTTCAGTAAATCTATTTGCTTTGCAAGAAAATCAATATCTTTTTGGAAAAAAGAATTTTGTTTTTCAATTTCATTTAATCTTTTTTGTTTTTCAAAAATT
>CAYVGH010000048.1:0-4611 GCA_964451185.1 Candidatus Woesearchaeota archaeon
TCTTGCTGATTTTAAAATTCTTGATAAAGTTGGTTGGGAAATTTGCATTTTATTTCCAGCTTCTTCTTGGGGAATTCCATTTAAATCAATTAATCTTATTGCTTCAAATTCTGGAAGAGTTAAAACTATTTCTTGTAATTCAAACATTCTTTTTCCAACTGGTTTAAAGTAAGAAGAATCTGGCCGGCCCCTAATTCTTCTCTGTTTACATGGACGGGGCATTGAAAACAACCCCCTGATTTTTTTCCATTTTCCTCAAATTGTGGATGGGCAATTTCTTTCTACATCTTGACGAAAATCGCGAAGTTATCATTCTTCTTTATTTTGGAATCTTCGTCCTCTTCCTAAACCTTGTCCATTCCCAAATCCTCTTCGTGAACCTTTACCATCCTTTAATCCTCTTCTCAAACCTTGTCTTGGTTCATCAGATTTATAACCTGGTTCTTTACTTCCTGAGCAACGACCAAGTCCTCTACCTGTTTTAGATCCTTTTCCTTCTGGTCCTGTTTTATCTCCTTGTGGCATTTTGATTTCTCCTGCTGTTAAACAGCTTATTTAATTATGAATATGTATTCATTATACTATTTAAATGTTTCGGTTTTGAATAAGTATTCAAAATAGGTTTAATTCTAAAAATTCCTTTTTAAAAAATCTTTCTAGTAATCAGGAAGTTTTTCTTTATCTGCTGAAGCTTCTTCTTTTGGAGTTTCTGCTTCTGCAGGTTCAACTTCTTTCATATCTTCATCTGTCACAGAGTTAATCATTTCTTTGAACTTTGGGAAATCAGCTGAAAGAATTCTAACACCTGCTTTTGTAAAGCCAGTGTATCTATCTGAGGTCACGAATTCTCTTATTGTCAAGCCTGTTTTTCCAGCAAAGTCATCAACTCGGATAACAATGTCAGTATCTTCTCTTTTGTTTATTTTTCCGATGTCTTTTTCCATAACGAGTTAAAAATCAAAGAGTTTTTAAAGATGTTGGTAATAAAATTATATGGAAGATGAGAAATTATTAAGTTTTAAAGAATTTATGGGAAAAGAAAAAGACACAGGAGTTGATAAGTCTCCAGCATATTTCGAGATTACTGGATATTGGGACCATGGAATTTCAGGAAATTCTTGGCGAAAGGCGCCTCATTATATTAAATTTAAAAAACAAGCACCAGAATTAAATAATGAATTGTCTGAGGAAATTAAAAATCTTCCTCAAAAAAAAAGAGAAAAACTTAATGAAAAAAAGTTATATAAAGCATATAAAATAATGTTTGCTCACACACCTTCTAATAAACTTGTAATTGGTTAGATTATTCTAGAATTGGTTTTTAAGTATTTGGTTATTTTTCTACAACTAAAACTACATCCCTCTCAACTCGGTCAAGAAATTTTATGTTTTTGAAGCCAGCTTTTTTTAACATTTCTACAAAATTTTCTTCTGTCTGTTTATAATCATCTGTAAAATCTTGATCCTCATGAGAGCTTATTTCTTCTCTAAGTTTTTCATGAAGATATCTGTATCTTGCTTTTTGGTGGTCTAGCATTTTATTTTGTATTTCTAAATTACCAAAATATATTTTATCCATTAAAATAAATTTTCCACCTTCCTTAAGTTTGTTATAAATATCTTTAAGGAGTTGTTCTTTTTGGTCTTGTTTAAGATTGTGTATTGTCCACGAAGAGGTGATTATATCATAATTTTGATTTTGAGATTTAATGTATGTTGCACCATCTTCAACAATAAATTTAACCCTCTTTTTAAATTTTTTTAATACTTCTTTTGAAATTTTAATCATTTCTGGGGAAAGGTCTAATGCTTCTATGCTAATTTTAGGGTTTGCCTCCAATATTGGAAATGTTGAATCTCCTTCACCACATCCTAAATCAATTATTTTGGGATTGTTCATTTCATTAACTGATTTTTTTATTTCGGCTGCAATTATTTCTCTTAAAACGTGGTGGGGGTGAAATTTCATTATCTCTTGATTTCCAGTTATTAATTTAGGATTGTATCTGTTTTCCATTTTAGAATATTATTCAATAATATATGCTTTCAAAATAACAACATCTTCCAAAGGTCTATCACCAGAATCTTTTTCAACTTTTGCAATCTCATCAATAACATCCATTCCTTCAATCACTTTTCCAAAAGCTGTATGTTTATCATCTAAGAAATTATTATCTACCAAGTTTATGAAAAATTGAGAACTTCCAGTATTTGGTCCGGCGTTTGCCATAGAAATTGTATATTGATTATTTTTATTTCCTCCTGCATGAGTAAATTCATCTTTAATATTTGGAATGCTTGAATCTCCCATTCCAGTTCCTGTAGGATCTCCGCCTTGAATCATAAATCCGTTAATAATTCTATGAAAAATAACTCCATCATAAGTTCCTGATTTTACTAAATTTTCAAAATTTCCAGTTGTAATAGGCATATCAGAATATAAATTAATTACAATGTCGCCATGATTTGTTTCCAATTTTACTCTTGTCATTTTATTTTTATTTATTAAATAAATTCCTGTAATAATTAAAATCAAAACTAAAACTATTATAAATGTTTTGTATGTTGTTTTCATAAATAAAAAAAAGAAAAAGAGTTTTTAAAATCAATCCTTGGCGATTTTCTTTAAAATTTCTTTTCCTAAATCAGTTAAATCATAAACTCTTCCAACTTTTGCTTCAGGATTTTTACATTCCACAATTCCTTCTTTTTCAAGTTCTCTTAATGCTCTAGAAGTCATGTTCATTCCTAAATTTGTTTTTTGAGTTAATTGAAGGGGTGTTTTTGGAGTATCTAACTCTTTCAATACAATCATTCTGTTTTTACTTCCAATTATAAAACCATACTTATTCCAAAAACTTTTAAGTTGTTTAGGCATGTATTAATAGTGTATTCTTTGCATATTTCAATATAATCCATAATCAATACACTTTTACTACACAATGTTTATAAAGTAAATAGAGCCTCTAAATAAGATGGAAGAGAAAACTAGGGAAGAGAAAGAAAGAGAAAGTGAAGAGAAATTTAAAGAATGGTTAGATAAACATAAAATATCTTATTGGTATATTGAACAAAGTAAAAAATCCTTCTCGCCTGCTTTGAAAGCTCGAATAGGAAAAAGACCTGATTTTATTTTGCTTCTTCCTTATACAAGTTTTATAATAACAGATGTTAAATATAAAAATCCTGCTGGAAAATATGATGTATTCCAAATAGATGCTGAAGAAACTGAAAAATATATTAATTTGCAAAATTATTTTAATCTTAGAATTTGGTATGTTTTTTCTAGCGATAAATTTCATTATAATACTTGGTATTGGATTCCATCAGAAAGAGTCAAAGAAAAAGGGACAAAATTTCAAAATAAAACTAACAAAGAAAAATATTATTATTCTGTCCCTCTAAGTGAATTTATTCAAATTTCATCTGCAGATTCAGTTGATAG
Organism: Candidatus Woesearchaeota archaeon; assembly: GCA_964451185.1. Classification (GTDB taxonomy): domain Archaea; phylum Nanobdellota; class Nanobdellia; order Pacearchaeales; family GW2011-AR1; genus CAYVGH01. Next base: position 3,446 of record CAYVGH010000048.1, read on the forward strand.
ATTGTTTAAAGGAATATATGATTTTTTAGAAAAATAAAACCCTCAATCTTTTATCTCAATTTTAATATTTATATTTTTTGGAAATTGCATTTTCATAATCTGTCTAAGAACTTTTTCATTTGCAGGCAAATCAATTAATCTTTTGTGTATTCTCATTTCATACCTATCAAATGTTGCTGTCCCATCACCACAAGGAGATTTTCTCGTTGTGATTTTTAATTTTTTAGTTGGCAAAGGAATTGGTCCACTTACTAACACTCCGGATTTTTTAGCAATTTCTTTAATATTATTACAAATAGAATTAAGAATCTTTATATCTGTGCTATCTAATTTTATTCGGACTTTTTGCATGTAATTAACATTTAAAATGATTTTAAAAACCTTTTTATAGTATTTTTTCTTAATATAATTTAGGTTAAAAATGGAGGAAATATTTTTTCAATTAGCAGCAATACTTGTTATAGCATTTCTTGTATCCTACTTTGTAAGATTATTAAAACAGCCTATCATTATAGGATATATTATTGCAGGAATTATTGTCAGCCCTTTTCTTATTCAATTTGGTGCAACTAAAAATTTGATTGATATTTTCTCAAAGATAGGTATTGCTTTTCTTTTATTTATTGTAGGATTGCATTTAAATCCAAAAGTTATAAAAGAAATTGGTATAAAATCTTTATTAATTGGTTTGCTACAAATGATTCTTACTTTTTCGTTAAGTTTTATTATTTCTTTTAAATTGCTTTCTTTTGATTTTGTTTCTTCTACTTATATTGGAATTGCACTTGCTTTAAGCAGCACAATTATTGTAACAAAATTACTTTCTGACAAAAAACAATTAGATTCTTTGTATGGAAAAATTTCAATTGGAATTTTAATTATTCAAGATTTAGTTGCAATTCTTGCTTTAATGTTTATTTCTTCTATTAATCAAGGAAATGATTTTGGAGTTTTAGCTTTCAAAACTTTATTACTTGGAATTGGTTTAGTCGCAGGTTCATTTCTTTTTGGTTATTTTATTTTATTAAAATTTATTAAAAGTGTTGCTAGATCTCAAGAACTTTTGTTTTTATTTTCAATTTGCTGGTGTTTTTTAGTTGCAGCTTTATTTGCTTTTTTGGGTATTTCAATTGAAATAGGAGCATTAATTGCAGGAATTATTTTAT
>CAYVGH010000049.1:0-4431 GCA_964451185.1 Candidatus Woesearchaeota archaeon
TTTTAATAATGGAAAAAAATTATTTGTAATGTTAAGTAATGATAAATATGTTGTAGATCTTTTAACCTTGGAGAAAGAAAAAAAAGAGATATTCCCTGAAATGTATTTTGATTTTTTAGCAAATATTGGAGATATTAATTTTGATAATTACAAGGATATAATATTTGTTGATAATCAATATATTGGAGTTTTTAGTGGAAAAGATTATAGTTTATTATGGAAAAAGAACATAACTAATGATTATGGAATTGATTCTATTCAAGAAAAAAAACATCCAAAAGCATCAAATTTTATTGTTGTTTCTTATCAAGATAATAATGAAAAAGTTTTAGGAAAAATAAATTTTAAAGATGGAACATTTACTGAATTAACTAGAAGCAAGGAAATTAATTTTTTAACAGAAGTTGATGGAAATTTGATTTTTAACAAACCTCAAGAAAGAAAAGTTTTTGTTATTATGAATGCAGGTCAAACAATTGAATTAGACATGGAAATATGGAATCAACAAAATCTAAATTTTCAAGAATTTTCACCTGTTGTTTTCTATGATTGCAACAACGACAATAAAAAAGATATTTTATATGTTTCTTTTGAACAAGGAACACCAACATCAAAAGAATTCTTAGGTGATGGGTATGGTTCTCAAGGTCATCAACAAAAACTAATTTGTTTAGACATAGACACTAAAACAATTTTAAAAGAAATACCTGAATTTAGATTTCAAGGGCAAGAAATGAAAATAATTAATAATTATTTATTTATTAAAGAAAATATTATTTATGCTTTAGATTTAAATAATTTTAAAATTGTCTCTGGAATTTTAGAAGTGCCTTATAATTCTGGAACTAACTTAATGGATAAAAATGGAAATCAAATAACAATAGTTGATAAAGATATAATTACAAGTCCTTCAGGTGGCTCAAATATCAATGGAGATTTTGAATTAAGTTTTAATTCTGTTGATGAAATTATTATTACAAAAGCTGACAATATTTTTTATGATTCTACATTAGAAAATCAACAATTAATTAAATTAAAACAAGGCTCTCATAATTTAGAAGCTTCTTATTTTGATTTACAAAATAAACAATATGTTTTAGATAGTATGGATGTTGTAATTAAAAGACCTACATCAGTACTTCCTTACTTAGCAATTTTAATAGCTTTGTTTGTAATCGTAATGGGGGTATTAAAATGGATAAAAAAGAAAAGATAGAAAAAATATTAGAAGTGAAAAATTTATGCAAATACTTTAAAACTCAAACTAGAATTTTTAAAGCTGTAGATGAATTAAGTTTTTCAATAAAAAAAGGACATATTTGTGGATTTGTTGGTCCAAATGGAGCAGGAAAAACAACTACAATAAAAATGTTAGTGGGAGCAACTTTTCCAACAAATGGAGAAATAACAATTGGGGGAGAAAAAGCATCTTCCCTTAAAGCAAAATCTTTAATTGGGTATATTCCTGAAAAATATGTTTTTTATGATGAAATGTTGTCAGAAGATTATTTAATTTATTTAGCTGAACTTTCTGGAATAAGCAAACAAGAAGCGCAACAAAAAGCAGTACAAATATTAAAAATGCTTGAACTTTATGAACATAAAGATAAAAAAATAGGGACTTTTAGTTCAGGTATGAAACAAAAACTTTCACTTGCTCAAGCAATAATCCACAATCCTGAGTTATTAATTTTAGACGAACCTACTGCTAATTTAGATCCAGTAGCAAAGCATCAATTTTTTGAAATTGTAAAAAAATTTGTTAAAGAAAATGGAGCAGCTGTTCTTATAAGTAGTCATCATTTAGAAGAATTACAAAAAGTTATAGATAAAGTAGTCATAATAAATAGGGGGAAACTTATTGTAGAATCTTATATGGAAGAGTTAGTATCAAAAAAGAAAAAAATAGAAATAGAAGTTTCAAATCCAAAAAAAATAGCAGGATTAATTCAGACAAATTTAAATTTAGCAGTTGGAATAAAAGAGAATAAAATTTATGTTGATGTTGGCAAATATGACTTGCGTGAATTAAAAAAATATTTAATGAGTTTAATTATGAACTCTGGGGAAGAAATAATTTCTATCAGTACTAAAACACAATCATTAGATGAATTATTTTTAGGGATGGTCAAAAAATGAAAAAGATAAAATTAAAAAATTTTCCAATTTCATTCAAATTAAACACAGAAACAAAATTCAAATGAAAAACAAAACTTTTATAATAATGAAAAAAACTCTTATAGATAATTTTTCTATTTTAAAAACTTTTATTTATATTTTTGTTATTTCAATAATTTCATATTATTTAATTTTTGAAACCGCGGGCATTGGTTCACCTACTTTATCTTTACTAGATGTTCAATCAAAATTAGTAAGTAGTTATTTTATGTTTGGGTTTTTTATAATTATTGGAATCCCTTTTATTTTATATTTGGTTCTCCTTTCAGCTGGAGCAATTTCAAGAGAAATAGATAAAGGAACTTTTTTATTAATTTTTTCTAGACCTGTTAAAAGATTTGATGTTTTATTAGGGAAGTTCTTAGGAATATTTCTTTATTTTTTCTTAATTAATGCTTTTATTTTATTTTTGCTTCCTTCTTTAGGAAGCTTATTTTTAGGGCTGTCTAAATCCACTTTGTTTTTATTATACAAAACTAGTTTTGCTTTGTTAATTTACAGCATATTCATAACTGCTTTTATGGTTTCATTAGCCTTTGTTTTTTCCAGTAAATTTAAAAAAACAATTGTAACTGCAGTTATTTTGTTTATAATTGTTCTAGGAATTTTTTTAATGCCCTTAGCTAATCTCGGAGGGCAAGAAACAGTTTATACTAATAGCTTTGCTTCTTTAGGTTTGAATGTTTTAAATGGATTTAATTTAGATTTATATCCTAATTCAAAAACAAATTTTGGGCAAATTACAGGAACTTATAGTCAAAAAAGAGATTATTCTGAACTTTACCCCCCTGAACTTCAAGAACCTTCAAGAATTAAAACAATGCCTTCTTGGTTAAGTTTAATTTTAATAATTTTTTTGAGTTTTGCACTTTTTTTATTATCGCTTTTTTTACTTAAAAGAAAAGAGATTTACTAAAGATTTTTAAATTTAAGGAAATAGCAAGTTTTTTAAAGTATATCATCGATAAATTTCCGTAAGTCAGGTAGTTAACTTTCGGGACTTTGATATTAAATTATCAAGAAATATAAATAATTTCTAAGTTCTGAGGAAGGTCCGCCCACCATATTAAAAGCCATCTGTGAAAACAGGCTAGCTGTAAAGTTGGAGTAATGCCACAGAAACGACACAGCTTACTCTAAACTATGAATCATGCGAGGAGTTGCGAAGAGTAAGATTTGATGAAACGAGCATCTTGGCTGGTGCAAGTCTTAAAGACGCATAGTGAAATGTTAACACTTTCTGTCTGTCTTGAAAAAGAACAGAGAAAGACAAAAGGTGGCCTATTCCTGACTTACAATTATATTAAAATGAGGGTCCCGGGAGTCGAACCCGGCACACCATGATCTTCAGTCATGTGCTCTCCCGCTGAGCTAGACCCTCATTAATATATAAAAGAAATACTCTTTTTTTAAACTTATTGAATTAACAAATTCCAAAGAAACATTTATAAAACTAAATTCATTAATAAAAACATAAAGATGGCTGATAAAATAGATTTTAGTTTAACAAGTTATATTCTTGGAATTGTAAGCATAGTTTTAGCTTTTTTTCAACCTTTAGCAGGATTGACTTTTGGAATAATTGGATTTATTCAAAGTAAAAAACAAAAAACACCCTTAGCAAAAAAATCTAAAAAATTAAATACAATTGGAATTATTTTAAGTGCTGTCTTCTTAGCAATTAGTATATTTATTGTTGTTTACTCAATGCTTACTGGAACAAATCTTTTACAAACCTTGCCAACTGCATAAAATGAAACTAAGAAAATTAAAATTTTCATACTACCCTTTTTATGGGGCAAAATAAGAAAAAATGGAACTAAAAAAAATTACAAACAAAAAAGCAGCAATGGAAATGTCTGTCGGAACAATTGTAACAATTGTTCTTTTAATGAGCGTATTGGTCTTAGGAATTTTTTTGGTGCAAAAAATATTTACTACTTCTACAAATGCAATAGATCAAGTAGATACTAAAATTCAAACTGAAATAGATAATTTATTTTCTACAGATACAAATAGTAAATTTTCTACGGTTCCTAAAGAAAGAGAAGTATCTATTAAAAAAGGAGATTCTGGAGGTTTTGCATTTTCTATATATAATCGAGATCCACTTACGCCCTCGGGAGAATTTTCTTACAAAACAAGTGTTTTCGAAATAGCTTCTAATTGTCAAATAACAGAACCTCAAGCAGAAAGTTTTATTATTCTAGGTAAAGAAAACAAAAACCCTGTCTCTTTACTTTCAGGAGATAA
>CAYVGH010000050.1:0-4415 GCA_964451185.1 Candidatus Woesearchaeota archaeon
TCTAATATTCGTGCAGAAATTGCAGTGACAAATGTTAAATTAGAAAATTATGAATCAAAACTTTTAACTCTTTTCAGACAAAAACAAGAGTTAACTGAATTAATTAAAAATAATGAATTATCTATAAAAGAATTTCAAAAAGAATCACCAGTAATCGCTGAGAAACAAAATGAAATTAATGCAAAGAAAAAAGAACTTGAAAAATTAGAAGAAGAAAAGAAAAAATTTTATATGATTAAATCAGAATTAAAAATCATTAAAGAAAGATTTGGAGATAAAAAAACAAGTTTGCAAAATTATACAAATGAATCTAATTTTTTACTTAAGCAAATAAATTTAATTGCAGGAGATTTATATGACAAAAGAACAACTTCTGAAAAAATTGGTTTATTAAAACAAACACTTGCACAAAAAAAGGAAATCCTTAAAAATTTAAACATAAGAGAAAAAGATTTAGAAAAAATTTCTTTTATTAATGAATCTGAAATTGAAAAGCAAAACAAAATAATAAAAAATATATCTAAGATAGATATTTGTCCGTTATGTAAAAGCAAAATTACTCAGGAACATATAAATTCAATAAAAGAGGAAATTTTTCCAAAAATTACATCCCTAAAAAAACAAATAAATCATTCAGATAAAGAATTAAAAGAATTATATTCAAGAAAAAAATTAATAAATCAGGAAATTGAAAATTTTTCAGAAGAAATTTCCAAGAGAGAATCTGATTTAATTAAAATTTTAAATATTAATGAAAAAAAAGATCAAATTAAACTTTTACAAGAAAATATTGAAAAAACAAAAATTGAATTAAAAGAAATTGAAAAAAGAAAATCAAATCTTGAAAATAATTTTAATGAAAATTCAAATATAGAAAAAAGATATGAAACAGTTCTTGTTGAAGTTCAAGAAATTTCTTTAAGAAGCGAAGAAAATATAGATTCAGAAATTTCATTTAAACAAAAAGAATTAGAACGTTCAAAAATTTCTTTAAAACAATTAGTCCGGGAAGAAATTGATTATAAAGAAGAAATTGCCCAGATTAAAAAAAGAATTTTCATAAAACAAGAATTACTTGAAAAAAAGAAAAAACAAGAAAATACTTTAATTAAAAAATTCCAAGAATTAATTAAAACACGTGATTCTTATCAGGCAAAAATTAGAGATATAGAGCGTGAATCACTTAATCAAAATAATTCTGCTTATAATTTAGAACAAGAAACAAATAATTTTAAAATTGAAAAAGCAAGAGTTGATGCAGAAATTGAAAATTTTGAAACAGAATTTTCAGAATTTAAAAATATAGAAATAATAAAAACCAATAAAGATTCACTAGTTCAAAAATTAAATAAAACACAGGAAATTCTTTTAAAAATTGGCTCTGTTAATTTAAGATCTTTAGAAGTTTATGATTCAATAAAAAAAGAATATGATTTGGTTAGGGAAAAGGTTGATGTAATTTCAAAAGAAAAGCAAGGAATTTTAAAAATTGTTCATGAAATTGACATTAAAAAAAAGAAAACTTTTCTTAAAACTTTAACAGAATTAAATGAAACCTTTTCAAAAAATTTTAATCAAATCAGCAACAAAGGCAGAGTTTTTTTGGAATTAGAAAATAGAAAAGAGCCTTTTAAAGGAGGTGTTGCTATTTTAATTAAAACAGGACATGGAAAATATCTTAATGTAACTTCATTGTCAGGCGGTGAGCAAACTTTAGTTGCTTTATCTTTAATTTTTGCAATCCAAGAATTAAATCCTTATTGTTTTTACATTTTAGATGAAATTGATGCCGCATTAGATAAAAGAAATTCAGAAAGATTAGCTAATTTACTCAAAAAATTCATGCAAAAAGGCCAATATATTATAATTACACATAATGATGAAATAATTTTAAGTGCAAAGAATTTATATGGTGTGAGTATGCATGATGGAATTAGTAAAATAATTAGCATGAAGATTTAGAAAGTTTATAATAAATTTGCGAAGGTATTATGATGAAAGTTGATAAAAAATTATTAATTGAAGGATATAAAGAAATGGCTAAAGAAAATTTAAAAATTTGTGAAGAATTTAAATATGTTAATGCAGAAAATCTTCCAGAGTGGAAGGATTAAATGAATCTTAAAATAAGAACAATTGATAAATCAAGAATTAAAAAAAGAATTTCAAAATTAAATCCTTATTCCTTTTTGAATTTTTTTTCTCCTTTATTCCTTTAAATTTTTCTAAAGGGATAATACAAAATCTTGAAAAGATGTTTTGCTTCAAAAAGTGGATAATACAAAAATTTCCTGTTTTTGCTTTATTTGATGTTTCAAGTTGATTTAGCCCTTAAAATTAGTTTGGGGTGGAATAATTAGTGTGAAAGTTTGAAATACCCAACCTTGTCCTGGTCGATGTAATATCTGTCCATTATAAGATTAACTAATTTATTTTTTTCTTTTTCTTTTTTTTCTTCCCTTGCGAGAGCTTTCTAAAATGTTTGAATTGAACAAAAGATTTAAATACATAATATTATGTATTAACATACATAATGAAAACTGAAAATAAAATAATTAAATTCTTTATTGAAGAAAAAAAATCTAAAACTATTCGGGAAATTGCTAAAACAATAAAATCAGATTATAGAATAACTCACACTGCTGTACAGAGATTACTAGATAAAAAGATTTTATTATCAAAAACAATCGGCAAAAGTACATTATGTGAATTAAATACTTCTTATTATGGAATTGAAATTTATGGGGCTGAAAATGAAAGAAGAGAAAATATACTTAAAAATAAAAATATTAGGCAACTATATAAGGAAATTATAAATAAAGTAAAATCTGGTTTTTTTATTTTCCTTTTATTTGGCTCTTATGCAAGACAAAAAACAACAAAATCCTCTGATATTGATATTATGTTTATTTCTAATGATAAAGATTTTGAAGATAAAATTTCAAATGTGCTTTCATTATTACCTTTAAAAACACATGCTTTGGTTTTCACAGAAGAAGAATTTATAAGAATGAAAGATTCTAAAAAATCAAATGTTATCCAAGAATCAATAAAAAATAATATAATTTTATATAGTATTGAAAACTATTATAAACTAAAAAATGATTAAATAAAATGCTTGACGATAAAAGAATTAAAGAAGCTGAATCAAATGTAAGGCAATATTTAAGAGAAGGTCTTTTAAAAAAACAGGAAAATGAGACAGCAAAACAAATGTATATTGAAAATAGCAATCTCTCGTTAGAAACTGCTCAAAAACTTTTCTCTTTAGAAACTGAAACATATAAACCTTACTTGTGGATAATTGTTTCTTCTTATTATGCTATGTATTATATTGCAAACTCTGTTCTAATTAATTTTGGTTATAAAGTTGGTGGAAGTATTAGTCACAAAGTTACAAGTGATGCTTTAATTATTTTTATAAGGGGAAAATTAAAAAAAGGACTTATTGAAGAATATGAAAATATAAAGGGGGATGCTCTTGAATTAATCTCCTCTAAAGCAGATTCTCTTATAGAATCACTTGATTTTGAAAGAGAAAAACGTTCAAAATTTCAGTATAGAATGGATGAACAAATTAAAAAATCAAAAGCTTTAACTTCTTTAGAAAGGGCAAAAGAATTTGTTTTTGAAATGAAAAAATTATTATTTTAGTTTATTTCTTTTTCTTTTTTTCTTCATACTTATAGTAATCATTTAAATTTCTTCTGGAAAATTTTTTCCAATTTTTATTTATAACTTCTATTAAACTTAGATAATTAATAATCATTGCTGGTTTAAAAAATAATTTCAAAAATCAAGAACATAAAAATTTAAAAAACCTTTTATCTTATAATTTTATAGGACTATTTTACAAAAATGAAGATTAGCAAAAGAGGAAAAAAAGAAAAAGAGGTTTTGGGAAGTTTCAGCGGGGGGGGGGGCGAATGAAAAACAACAGAAAAAACCTTTAAAATTTTTTGATTATGTTGTAATTTTTTTTATAATTGTTGGATTAATTGTTTTAGCTTACTTTTTAAAACTTAATATGACTGGTTTTGCTGTTTATGAGCAGACTAATCAAACTGATTTTGATGAAGGAACCTACACCAATACAGAATATAATGGAAATGCAGTTGTTTTAAGTTCTGGACAAACATCTGGAAACTACACTTCAAAGATTTTTGATGGTGGTGCAAGCACGCAGTGGAATAATATTTCATGGGTAAGCAATGCCATAGGAGAACTGCCAGACAATGGAATAATAGAAACTGGATTGGGCGGAGCAAACATGGCTGGGAACGTGCTTTTGATGCACCTGAATGAGGCATCTGGTACAATAGTTGACACAAGTGGAGAAGGAAATAATGGAACTTACAATGGAGCATTATACAGCCAGACAGGAAAACTAAACACGGCAATTGGCTTTGATGGGG
>CAYVGH010000051.1:0-4326 GCA_964451185.1 Candidatus Woesearchaeota archaeon
ACTAATAAAAACAAGACTCATAAGAAGAATTAAAAATCCTGCAATTAAAATACCTAATGCAATTGATAAAATGCTTTTTTTTCGGTCTAATCCTAGGATCCAAGAAACAAGAGAGCCTGACCAAGCACCTGTTCCAGGCAAAGGAATAGCAACAAATAAAACCAAAGCAATAAAACCTTTTGAATTGTATCTTTCTTCAAATTTATCAATTCTTTTTTGTAATCTTTTCAAATATTTTCCAAAAAATTTTCTATAAAATTTTATTCTCATAAAAAATTTATGAAGATTATCTAAAAAGAAAAAAATGAAAAAAATTAGAAGAATGTTTATAAGAACAATTAATAAGAAAATCAAAACAACAGGAATAAAATGATCTTTTGCATAAAGAATTGCTAAAGGAAGTCCGCCTCTTAATTCACTTACTGGAAGTATTGTTAAAATAAGAGCATAAATAAGTCTTAAATCCATTTTATTGGTTAAGTTCCACTAAATTTTCTATTATTAATTTTTCAGTTGCTTTTAAAATTTCGCAATTATTTATAATTAAATCATAGCAAGCAGGAGCTGTTTGAATAATTTTTGTTTCATCTCCTTGTTTTAAAGTAAGATAAATATATCTCGCTTCTGGATCACAAGTGGCATTTTCATCTTTCATTACTTTTGCTCCAAGAGCAGTATAAAGTTGCTGTAAATTAGCAATTGCAACTATTCCATTGCCATTGCAGTTGAATTCTTCTTCAAAATTAATTACAACATATTTTTTAAAAACAACAGAACCATTGAAACTTACATGTTTAAGTTTTTTTGGATTAGTTCTTAGCCATACATTATAATTTGCATAATTTTCTCCAGCAGTATTATACAATGGAACTTTAATATAATAAAGTGTTAAATCTCCTGTTTTATCTTTATAAAAATCAAGATTTTCATATTTAACATGTTTTGAAGAATTAGTTATAAAAACCACTGCAAAAATTAAAAATATAAAAATTAAAAATACCAGAAAAATATTTTTTAATTGTTTGTCTTGCTTTTTAATTTGTTCTTTATTTGGAGCTTTTTCTTCCAAAGTTCCACAACTTGTAATCTCTTTTGTTTTTCCACTTTTTTCAATTTCAAAAGTTTCACAAATTTTTTTTGTTTTCTTTTTTGGCTTTATCATTTGTGCTTTTTAAAACTACATTTAATTAAAAAGTGCAAACTAAAAATTTCTTTTGGAATTTTTTGGCTGTGCTGGAAAAAATTTATTTTTTTCATTTTATACCTATTATTCTGAATAAAAATTCATCTGTTAATTGTGTTAAATTTTCTCTTTTTCCTTGAATATAAACACAATTTTCTATTTGATTTATTTTTGTATTATTAGATAATTTAATTATTATTGAATTTTTTTCACAATTAATTATTGGAAAATCTCCTTTACATTCTTCTTTATTTAAACATGCAGGTTGAAGTCTTTCTATAATTTGATTAATGTTTCTATATATCTCTACTTCAGAATTATAATCCTCTGAATAAAGATATAATGGCTGATCTTTATAATTATTTAATTTTTTTAAAGTTGTATTTGAATAATTTGTTTGGTTTGGAAGATATTGAAATGCGAAATTTAATTCTCCAATTGAAGTGTACCATAAATTATCTTGCAGGATAAAGTTATATCCATTATATTCTGTTTGTTTTTGGGGTTGATTTTTTCCAAAAGAACTTGTCATTATTCCAAAAACACTTAGACACAAAACAAGAACAAGAATTCCACTCATAATTGCTGTGATTCTTTTTTGTTTTTTTTCTTGTTTTTGTTTTGAAATTAGTTTACGCATATTATTAAGATTGTTTTTTAATTTATAAATTTTCTTATTGCTTTTTTTTGTTGAAAAAGTTCTTAAATTCAAAAAATATTATTTTATTAATCACTTCCATAAAGAGATAAATTTGATTTTTAAATTTTTCTTCTTTATCTAAATTTTTTCATTAAACCAAGAAAATTTCTTTTCCATCAGATGCAAACAATTTGCTTTGTTCCTTTAAATCTTAAAATTCAGAAAAAATCTATTAATTCCCGTCCTTTATAACAGACATATTTACAAACTTTTTGGTTATTAGAAAGGGCAAGATTAATTTCTCTTTTTCAAGCATTTTACCTAGAGTAACTTAAATGAGTGATTTTAGTTCAAAGTTTAGTTTATGTAATCTTGCTTTCTCAATTCAAGTCAACAAAAGAAAGATTTATAAACCCAAATAGGTTACTAACCTGTATGAGTTATCAACTTGAACAAGTATACCCTAAATGGAAGCAAATACTATTTACTAATAGAAAAAAAGAATTAGATTTTATTTTAGAAAAAATTAATTTATTTAGTGAAAAAAATATTATTTTTCCACTAACCTTAATTGGTTTAAGAAGAACAGGCAAGACCATGTTGCTTTTAGAAACTCTTAAAAGAACAAAAACAAACTCTGTTTACTTTAACTTCCAAAAAATTTCAATGGAGCCCATAAGTTTTAGTAAATCTATAATAAAAACAGTTCTTTCTTGGCTGACTAAAACAGAAAAAGAAAGTTCAGTTGAATTGTCTTTGGAATGGTCAAAAGAAGTCACTAAAAAAATTGATAGATTAGAAAAAAGTTATGCCCGCTTAGATTATACTTCTATTATTAATGATACTTTTGATATTTTAAAATCCATTTCAGAGAAAGAAAAATTCGTTTTTTTAATAGATGAATTTCAGGAAATTCTTAAATTAAATTCCTACAAAGAAATTGAAAATATAATTAATTTATTTAGAACACATATGCAAAGCCAGAACAATATTCTTTATATTTTTTCTGGTTCAAATATAAACTTAATGAATGAGATTTTTTTTGATTCTTCTTCAGCTTTATTTTCAGAAGCAAAAAATATACAACTATATCCTTTAGATAAAATCTCTTCAAAACAATTAATTAATAAATTGATAAAGACTAGCGATAAAAATAAAAATTATATATATAAATTAATCAGAGGAAATCCTTTTTATCTTTATATTCTTTGTAATTCCTTAGGTAAGGAAATAAATATAGATGTAATTAAAAGAGAATATCTACGGAATTTAATTGAATCAACTTCTTCTTTATATAATTATTTTGATTACCTTTTTGAAAATTTAATAAATAGTTTGCCTAGTAAAACAGGAGTTAAAAATATCCTTTTATATTTAGCAAGGAAAGAAGGGATTAAACTAGTAAAATTAAGTGAAGAATTAACTAAAAGCACAGCATACTTGAATAATCTTCTTAAAAAATTGCTAAAGTTAGGTGTTCTTTTGAAGGAGAATTCTCAGTATTATTTTGTTGACCCTGTTTTTCGGGATTGGATAAGGCTGTATGAATTGGATATTGGTTATTCCGAACAAACACAGAAGAGTTTGGAAAGATATTTAGCTGATATTGAGGAAAAATATTTGAGAGCAAGTTCAGAATTAGGCAAAACAAAAGAATATGAATGGAAAGTCAAAATGGAAAAGAAATTTGGTTTAAAATTAGAGAATTATTCTAAAAAAAAATATTGAACTTGATTTGGTGGGAAAGAAAGATAATTTTTGGTATATTTTTGAGATTAAGCATAGAAATAAATTAGTTAGTTATAAGGATGTTGATGATTTTTTAAAGAAAATTAAGAAATCAGAGTTTAAAAATAAAAAGATTAAATTATTCTTTATTTCAAAATCTGGTTTTACAGAACAAGCTGAACTATTATATCAGAAAAGTAAAATCAACTTCTTGGAAAGATGAGTGGAATTTCAAAATAGGGTGTTTTTTGTTTAGCAAAGATTTTTATAAAATTCTTAAAAAAGAATTGGTTCAGCTAAAGGCAGACACTGGGAAATCCAGGAATTTGTATTATTTCTTTTTAGAATAAGAAACTAAAAATTAACAAAGCTCTCGCCAAGGTATTAAAAAAATAAGGCTAAGGAATATTTCCTTTGCCTAAAATAAAAAAAATAAAAAAATAAATAAATTGATTTTATTCAGTTACAGTAACTACAGGACCAACATGGTCGATAGTGCTTGAATCAAATTCTTGTGTTGTTACATATGTTGCAGCAGCTGTTGTATCTGCAGCTTCATAACCAGCAACTAATAATGCAACTTTCTCACCATAAGCGTAAGATTTTACTAAGAACTTTCCAGTTCCAGCACTTGTTGCAGTTGTCCAGTCATCACCACAAAGACTTCCACCAACTAATGTAGCAGCAATTGTGTTAACACAACTTCCACCAACAACAATTATATTCTTGTCAGCAAAAGACGCTGATTCAGCATCTGTGTAAACTTGAACTCCTA
>CAYVGH010000052.1:0-4314 GCA_964451185.1 Candidatus Woesearchaeota archaeon
TCCAATACATTGATTTGGAATTTCATTTTCAAAAGGCCAAGCAACCACCCACCACTTATTTGGAGATTCTATAAGATATTCTATTTCTAAAGAATGATTATTTTCAACTTTATTTATTTTAAAATATAAATTATCTAAACTTGCTGTTGCTTGTTCAAGTTTTGAATTTTTTGAAATACCATATAATTTCATAGGGAGAAGAAGTAATATTAAAATACACATAACTGCAACAATTATTTTAAGTGTTTCAGGACCAAGCAAATTATCCCCTTTTTTATTTTTAATAAAAAATTTATTTTTCATTTAAATCTCCTTTACACAAACGATTTCCAGAACCAAGATAAGAATTATTTAATATTTTAAGAATTTCTATAGAAGGCAAATCATCTTCATACTTTTGATAATCAGGGCTTTTTCCATTAAGAAACTTTTTATAAATAATTATTATTTTAGAATTTATAATGTCCCCAACTTCAACATCTCTCCCATTAATAACTACTAATAAACCAATTCGTTTAAGTTTAATATAATCCTCATCCCAATATAAATCTGTTTTTTCTCCATTTATCCAAATATAAGATTCATCACGCTTCGCCTTCCAGAAACCTTCATTCTTAAATTTTATTTCACCAATTTCCACACATGCTGTTATTGCACTTTCAGAATCCTCACTTGGAGAAATAATTTCTTCACCATCATCAAAAGAACCAAAATCAGGTATCCAATTCTCAACTTGTTTTGCAAGGTTAAACTTCCACATAGAAAACAAAACTACTCCAACCACAATAAGAATTATAAGAATAGATATCAATTTTTTAGATTGGGCTTTTTTATTTAATATTTTAATCATCTTCTAAGTCTAAATAAATTTTTTAAAAATTCAATAGCACCAGTGCCTTTTCCTTTAAGAACCATAAAACCAATAATCATTATTATAAGAACAGCTATTGCAAGAATCCACCATCCAAGCACTTCCATCCCCATTGCTTTACGACTTTTAAGAAAAAAGTTGTAGCTAAAAAATTTATTTTTTTGTCTTTTACACCCCATAAAAACTAATATGAAAAAACAATTAATAAACTTATCCCCCGACACTTAATACAACGTTACTTAAAACAAACAAAATCAAAGTTGCAATAAGTGCAGTAATAAAATAAAGTCCAATCCCTTTACTCAAATTAATTCCAATTTTATTTGTTTTTTGCAATTTATCTGCTCCAGAATCAACAGTAACTAATGTTCCTGTTAAAATAAAAATTATTTGAATTAAATAAATTCCAATTGCAATTTGTAAATAATAAGGAGGAATAATATTTTCTATAGAAAAAATTTCAAGAATTCCCCCAACTCCTCCTACCATGCCTCCTCCTACTTCTTCTCCTCCAACCAAAGATGCTGCAGAACCTAATTTATTTAAAATAGAAGTAATCATTGCTGCCAAACCAACAACAATACCAGATAATAAAGGTGCTAAAAAAGTCATATTACTCTTCATACTTGAAATAGTCTCTGCAAGTAAATCCTTTAATCTTTGTGTAATCTTCCCAATATTTTTAACATATTGAGAAATACTCATTAAACTAACTGCTGCAATTTTTAAACCTTTTTTTGAAGATTCAACTAAAATCCTCATGCTTGTTGAAATTAAATTAGAAGGATAATATTTTAAAGCTCCTCTGCGAGAATCAAAAATTGCTTTATCAACACTCATTCCAATCTGTCGGATATTATAATTAACTTTTTTAAAAAATTCAGCAGTTACCAGCCCTTTTGAAGATTGTGCTATTTTTCCAAAAGCAATTTCAGGAGGAATTCCATTTCCTAAACGATTACCCAATTGAAACAAAGAACTATTAAATTCTTTTTCTAGTTGTTTTGTTTTATTTCTTTCTTTAATTAAATTTTTAGTTTTTCCATTAAAAGCAATTATGAAAAACAACGCAATACTCAAAGGAATAAACATTCCAAGAAACAAAGCTCCAATTCCAAAAGGTCCTGCATATCCCCCAGCATTCAAAGATTTAAAATCAAAAAAATTAATAGAAGAGCCTCCAAGATTAAAAGTAAAATCTTGAGGCAATCCTAAAATTCCAGGAAGAGGTGTAAATTGAAAAATTAAAGGAAGCAAACCTAAAATAAATAAGGGAAAACAAATTAAAAATGCTTTAACATAATATTTATTACTTTTATACTCTTTATATAAAGGATTTTTTTCAAGCAAACTTGTTTCGCCATGACCTCCTGGTCTTAACAACATAATTTTATCCAGCATAAAAAATGCAATAAAAGGAATTAATAAATTATAAAAAATAAAAATATGTGAAGCTTTTAACATCCCACTTAACATTGCAGAAGCAAGAGGAATCATTGCAATTCCTAAAACAGGGAGCATAACAGCAAGCATATAAACATTGGTTAAAGGCGATTTAACATCATGGCTAAATTTTAGCATTTTATCATAAACACCATCAAGAATTACTTGCAAGGATTTTTCTAAAGTCGCAATCCTTCTAGAATTATCAGGCTCAAATAAACTACTCTCAATTAAATGAAAAGCCTCTATAAACTCTGTAGAATAATCTCTCCACGTTTCTAAATAATTATCCAAGCTCTCTTTAATTGTTGAAAACTTCCCAACTTCAACATTATAAAAAACTTTTTTAAAATCCAATGAAAGAGGCTCTTGCAAATGTTGAGAAGCAAAAGCAATTGCTTTTTCCAAATTAGAAGTATGTCTCATATAAACAACAATATAAAGAATTGCAGGAACCATTTGTGAAGATGCTTTTAATCTCCATTCATTTGCTAATCTTTGAGGATAACTATTAACAAAATAAAATATAAAAACAGAAACAGCCACACTCAAAAGAAAAAATAAAAAGGGGAAAGTTCCTGTAATTAATAATCCAGCTATAGAAAAAACCAAACCTAAAAAAAACACACTTAAAAAAGCAATCACACCCAAACCCAAAGCTTGCCAAGGTTCAACATTAATATGTGCAATATCTAAATATTTTTTTACCTTAACTGCATCCTTTTCAGCAACTTTTAGCTTAATAATTTTACCTAAACTATTGCACCATTTTTCATATTTAGAAAGTTCAGGAGATATTTCTTTTTTAAAATGAGAATAAGCACTAGTATAATTTTTTGCTTCTGATGCAGAAGAATTTATTTTTCCTTCTATTTTTGCACCATATTTTTCAAGTATATCTTTTACATCTGGTTTTGACATTTTTCACACTCTTTTTATTAAACTAATTAATTTGTCTTTATTATTTTTTGGGTTTTCCATGTTTCAAAAAGGGATAATGAAAATTCCATAGGAATTTGTCTTTATATATTTTAATTTTTTCATTAGTTAATTTTGAAATAAAATCAAATAATTCTTCATTAAATAATTCTGTTTTATTAATCAAATCTTCAACCTCTTTTTTAGTTATCTTAAAATCAACATAATATTGTTTATCTACTCTTTCCTTTTTAGCAAATAAAATAAAAGAATTATCTTTTTCAAAAATTTCTTTAAACAAAATTATTGATGCTGTATGATTTTCGCTTTTTATTCCTGTTTTAAACAAAAGAGCTAACAAAAGATTATACATGCTATAATAAACAAGAGAAACAGATTCTTCTAAACGCTCATTTTTTAATAAAATCTTTGCAGAAATCAAATTGCTCTCAGATTTTTCTAAATAAGATTCTTTAATTTCTTCACTTGATTCAACAACGTCAAGTTTTCCTTGTTTTTTTAATTTATTCAAAAAATTTATGTTTTTCATAAAAAATTTCTACCCCTTTAATTATTACATGATTTTTCTCAATTTCTTTAATTAACAAATTTGCAGAATCATATTTTCCAATTTTAATACTTGCTTTGGAATTAATAATCTCCAACTCTTTTTTTATCTCTTTATTAACTGTTTCAACATAAATATCAATATCACTTGTCTTTTTTGCCAAACCTTTTGCATAAGAACCAAAAACAATAGCTAATTTAATTTTTTTATTTTTCTGAATCTTCTCAATAATTTTCCTTAAATTGGGATATTTCTTTAACAATTGATTTAATTTATAATTCTCTGCCATAAAAATATATGACTTCGCTTCTGAGGTATTTTTCAAAAAATATATTTTATTTTTACCTTGTCTTTTAAAATCTAAAACATTTTCATTAAAAAGTTCTTTCAATTTTCTAAGAATAGTTGTGTGGTTTGTTTTGTGCTTTTTGGCTAATGCTCTTGCATATTGTTTCTCTTTAATCAACTCATTCACAATTCTAAGCTTATAATTATTTTGTTCCATATGGAACAT
>CAYVGH010000053.1:0-4271 GCA_964451185.1 Candidatus Woesearchaeota archaeon
GCATAAAGAAAAACAGAGATTTATAAAAAATTTTACAGATAAAATTGATGGTAATCTTATTTTATCCTGCAGCACAACAGAATTATTTAGTATGAAAAATCCTGGTTTTAATGTTATTTTCTATGATAAATTATTACAAGAAGCAGGTCCTGAATTTATTATGAAAATTCCTGCAATGGGAGATGGATATTTGAGTTTTGGTCCTGTACAATTAACTTCTAAAGTAATAAGAGGAAATTCTGAATCAACTTCTTTAAACAAATATCTTCCAAAAAAGTGCAAAGTTCCAGGAAGTATGAAATATTATGACAAGATAGAAGAACACTTTCAAGGAAATATATTAAATCTTCTTAACAATAGCCAAATTTTATCAAATGTTTTGTTTAATAATAATTGTTTAACTTCTTTTAATAATTTGTATGAAAATTTGTCTGAACAGCAAAAGAGCATTCTTACAGCACAATTATTAACAACTTGTAATTATGGTCCAAGTAGAGTTGCAAAAAGTCTTTCTAATTATGTTAAAAAAGTTGAACAAGGAAAAGAAAAACCAGAAGATATCACAAATAAAATAAATTTTAAAAATAAAAATACTCAAAATTATTATAATCAATGTTTGGAAAATTATCTTGTTTTAGAAAATTGGGATAAATAAGATTATTTTTTTGTTCATTTGAATTTAAAATAATTTGAAAAATACTTGAGATAAGCAAGAGAATCATTTAATCCTATTTTATTTCCAAATATTCCAGGATGATTTTGCTCTTCTTGTTTAAGACAATTATTTGATTTAAGAACATTAACATATTTAAATAAATTATTTGCCCCTTTTACAAAAGAATCTTTCATTGACAATCTTAACATTGCATACAAATTTGACAAGGCATTTTTGGTTATATGATCAAATTGAGAAGCTCCTCCTTGAAACTCATTTGACATAATTTCTACTGATTTTTCTAATTTTTCTAATTTTTTTTTATAATTTTTAAATGACATAAAACTTCTTAATAAAAATCACTTTAAAAAACTTTGGTTTAAATATTAAAGCAAATTTGAATATTTAAAATTCAGTAGATAATTTAATAAACTAATTTCTTTTTTAATTAAAATGTTATACTTAATAGGACTTGGATTAAATTCAGATGGAATTTCAAAATTTGGATTGGACATTGTTAATAGATGTAAAAAAGTTTATTTGGAAAATTATACTGTTGATTTTCCTTATTCAATTGAAGAATTGCAAGAAGTAATTGGAAAAAAAATTAAACTTGCTGATAGGGAAAAAGTTGAAAGTTTGGAACTTGTAGATGAAGCACAAAAAATGAATCTTGCTTTACTTATTTATGGGAGTCCTTTAACTGCTACAACACATATTTCTTTAATTCAAGAAGCAAAAAGACTTGGAGTAAAATACAAAATTGTTTATAATGCTTCTATTTTTGATGCTGTTGCTGAAACAGGTTTGCAAATTTATAAATTTGGGAAAATTACTTCAATGCCTGCGTGGAAAAAGTCCTATGAACCAGATTCATTTATGGAAGTTGTTCAGCAAAATTTATCAATGAAAGCACATAGTTTAATTTTATGTGATATTGGTTTGGATTTTCAAGATGCTTTGGTTCAATTAGAAAATTCAGCAAGAAAACACAAGATTCCTTTAAAGAAATTAGTTGTTTGTCAGGCACTTGGAGCAAAACATAAAAAGATTTTTTATAAAGAAATTGAAGAGTTAAAAGAGTTTACAGGAGTTAGAAAACCTTATTGTATAATTATTCCTTCTAAAATACATTTTTTAGAGAAGGAAGTTTTAGAAGAATTTAGTTAAAATGAATATTGAAAAAAGAATTTCTAGAGGTTATAAGAACGTGATATATTATTAATGATAATTTGTGGATTTAATAAAATTTCAATGAATAATAAAGACAATTTCTAAAGCTAATAAAAATAAACCTATTTTTCCTTTCCAAAAATTATTTAAACAACAAACATCTAATAAAAAAATGGAACAAATAACAATTAATAAAAGTGCTATAACAGATTTAGCAAGATTAATGAATGAAATTCAAGATAGAATAGAATCTTTAGAATTAATGAGTAATCCAGAGTTTATGGAATCTTTAAAAAAATCTGATGAAGAAGTAAAAAATAGGGATTTTGCAAATTGGAATGAATTATAAAATCATTCCAACAAGACAATTTGAAAAAGATTTTAAAAAATTAGATAAATCTATTAAAAAAAGAATTAAAAATAAAATTGAAGAAGTTGCTGAAGCTCCAGAAAGATATAAACATCTTAATTATGATTTAAATAATTATTCTAGAATAAGAATTGGAAAACTAAGGGTTATCTTTTCTTATGATCTTGAAACACAAGAACTCCATCTTAGAAAAATTGTTTTTGGACATAAATATTAAACCTAATAAAAATAAACCCCTTTTTTAGAGAAGGAAGTTTTAGAAGAATATTCTTAATTATAAAACATCATCTTTTAATAATCTAAAATCATAATTTTATTATGAAATGGATTAAAAAGAACAAGGAAAATTTATTTTTAGGAGTAATTTTAATTTTTGCATTTTTTATAAGAGTTTATTCTCTTGGAAATCCAGGGTTTTGGATTGATGAAAGTATTTCTTCAAGTGCTTCTAAAATGATTTTACAAAAAGGAATTCCTGTTTTTGATTCTGGAATATTATATGGAAGAGCTTATTTATTTCATTATTTGCAGGCATTTTTTCTTTTATTTGGTGAAACAGAATTTTTAGCAAGATTTATTTCTGTTATTTTTGGCTTATTAACAATTATTTTGGCATATTTTATTGGAAAAGAATATTCAAAATCAGGAGGAATAATTTCTGCTTTGTTTATGAGTGTATTTTATTTAGAAGTGTTTTTTTCAAGGCAGGCAAGATTTTACCAGTTGTTTCAATTAATGTTTTTTCTTTCATTATATCTTTTATATAAATCAAAAGAAAAACCAAAATATATTTATCTTTCTTTAATTTCCTTAATTATAACAATAAATACCCAGTTTGCAGGAGTTGTTTTAATTCCTTTTTTTATAATTTATATGATTTTTTATCTTAAAGAAAAAAAATATATTTATCTTTCTTTAATTCCTCTTGGTTTTTTAATTTATAAATTAACTTCTGTTTTTAGTTTAACTTCAAATTTTTTGCCAAGAATTGCTCTTTATGTTAGCAAGTATTTTTCATATACTTATAATCTTCACTATCTTTTAATTTTATTTATTCCTGGAATTATTTGGGCTTTTTGTAAAAAGAAAAAATTAACTTCTTTGATTCTTGTTCCATCTCTTGCTCTTCTTTTTGGAATATTTTTTATAGAAGTTTTTGCATTTAGATATATTTATTTTTTTGTGTTTCCTTTGGTTTTGTATTCTTCTCTCTTAATGTCTTTTTTATATGAAAAATACGGGAAAATTATTCTTGTTTCTATTCTTATTTTAATTATTTTACCTTCAAATTTGTTTTTTCCTTATACATTTGTTAATGTTATAAAACCAATTAATTATAATTATTATGATTTTTCAGCACCTGAAATAAATTATCAGGAAATGCCTTTAGATGTTTTAGAAACATTAAATGAATCAGTGATTTTTTGCTTGTTTTCTCCTGCTGTTGAGTGGTATATTAAGAAACCTGATTATGTTTTTCCTTTTTCAATGGATGGTCGTGGTGAAGATAGTATTTCTTATATTAATGATAAAAATGAGACAGTTGATGCTTATAGTGGGGCTTTAATCTTAAAAGAAAGACCAGATGAAGATTTTTATTTTATTTTAGATTATTTTTCATTTGTTAAATTAAAACCAAGCCAAAGGGAAAATCTTAGTATTATTTTGGAAAACTGTTCTGACTTTTATAAAGCAAAAGATTATATAGTATATTCCTGCCATAATCTTTAAATAGTGCTTAATTCTTTAAGAGTAACATATGGTAGATGAAAAAATGACAATAATAGAAAATAAGCTTAGAAACTCTTTTTCTAAAATTCGGGAAGAAATGAATTCTCTTAAAGAGTCAAATAAATTAAAAGAAGTTAAAGAGCAAATTGAGAATTTATCAAAAGAATTGGTTAAAGAAAGAAATTCTAAATTAGAAGATATTCAAAAAATTAAACAAGATTTTAAAACAATTTCTGAGCAATCAAAAAATAAAGAAAGTTTAAAACTTGAAAAGAAAATTGAAGAATTAAAATTTAAACTTGAAGAAAAGAATAAATTAAAAGATCAGAAAAAATCTTGGTT
>CAYVGH010000054.1:0-4194 GCA_964451185.1 Candidatus Woesearchaeota archaeon
AAAAAATTGAAATATTTCATACTAAATTTAATTTTAAGAAAAGAAGAAAGAAAAACCTCCCAAAAACAATTGAGAAAAAAATTAATAAGCATAAATTTTTAATTGCAACAAAAAAAGAGGCAAAAAAATGGATATAAGTTTAGATGAATTAAAAATTATTGCAAACAAAGAAAAATTTAATCTTATTTTCTTGGAAAAAGATTATTTGCTTACTTATTTGTTATATTTAATTAAAGATGTTAAAGGAATTTATTTCAAAGGTGGAACTGCTTTAAATAAAATCTTTCTTAATCATGAAAGACTTTCAGAGGATTTAGATTTTACCTTGACTAAAAAATTGTCTGATGTTGAAAAAGAAATTAAAAATAAATTAAAAAATACTATCTTTAAGAAAATAACTCATGACAAAAGAGTTGAAAATTTTGCAAGATTGATTGTTCATTATAAACTTTTTCATGAGAATGGAACTATTTTTATTGATTTGAATAAAAGAGCAGAATTACTATTAAAACCTCAAAAAATAAAAATTCCGAATTTTTACAAAGAATTTATTCCCGAATTTGATATAAATTGTTTAAATCAAAAAGAAATTATTGCAGAGAAAATTATGGCTACTTGTGAGAGATATAAACCAAGAGATTATTTTGATCTTTACTTTATTATAAAAAACAACCTCCCTATTTCAATTAGTTTGATAAAAAAGAAATTTAAAAAAAATAAAAAAGAATTTACAATAGGACTTTTATTTAAGAAAACAAATAAAATATTTAATGAATGGAATGATGATTTATTTAAATTAACAAAAACAAATCCTTCATTTCACGAAATTATGAAAACTTTAAAGAAATTTTTTAAATATAAAGAAAAATGAATAATTACCACACAAAACCAATCAAAGAAATATTCAAAGAGTTTCAAACATCTAAAAAAGGTTTAAGTGAAAGTGAAGCAAAAGTTCGTTTAGAAAAATATGGAAAAAACACAATTAAAAAAACAAAGAAATTTCAATTAATAAAAACAATTTTTCAGCAATTTCATTCTTTTTTAATTTATATTTTAATTATTGCAGGAGCAGTTATGCTTTATCTTGGAAGTTTACTTGATGCTATTGTTATTTTTGCCATTGTTTTATTAAATGCAGGAATTGGATTTTTTCAACAGTATAAAGCAGAAAAAGCTATTGCTGGTTTAAAAAAATTAATAATTCATAAATCAATTGTTATAAGAAATGGAAAAAGATTAGAAATTCCTTCTGCTCAATTAGTTCCAGGAGATATTGTTTTTTTAGAGCAAGGAAACAAAATAAATGCAGATTGCAGAATAATTGAACAAGAAAATCTGCAAACAAATGAAGCAATTTTAACAGGAGAGAGTTTACCTATTTCTAAAGTTTTGAAAGTTCTTCCTCAAAAAACAGAATTAGCAAAAATGAAAAATATGCTTTTTACTGGGACACAAGTTGTTCGTGGAGAGTGTTTAGCAGTAGTTGTTTCAACTGGGATGAATAGTGTTTTTGGGAAAATTGCTGGAACTTTGCAAGAAATTAAAGTTCAAAAAACACCAATGCAAAAAAGATTAGATAAATTTTCAAAACAACTTGGGTTAATTATACTTGGGTTAATTGGTCTAATTATTGTAATTGGAATTTCTTGGGGTTTTGACTTAATTGAAATGTTTTTGACATCTGTTGCTTTAGCTATTAGTGCAATCCCAGAAGGATTACCTGCTGTTTTAGCAATTGCTTTTTCTATTTCTTCTGTAATAATGTCAAAAAATAATGTTATTATAAGAAGACTTCCTGCTGTTGAAAGTTTAGGAAGTGTGACTGTGATTTGCTCAGATAAAACAGGCACAATAACAGAAGAAAAAATGACTATTCAAAGGATTTTTTCTAATGGAAAATTTTATTCTAAAAAATTAAAAAATGTTTTTCTAAATAATGGGAAAATTAATGTAAATAAAGAAAAAGGATTATTTCAATTATTAAAGACAAGTATTTTGTGTAATGATGCAAGATATGAAATAATTGATGGTAAATATGTTTTAATTGGAGACCCAACAGAACAAACATTAATTTACAATGCTTTAGATTTAAATTTAGATAAAAAAGAATTAATTGAAAAAGAACCCTCTATTAAAAAATTTAAATTTGATTCTAAAAGAAAAATGATGTCTGTTTTAAGAGACAATGGAAAACAAAATGTTTTATATTCAAAAGGTGCTCCTGAAAAAATTATTCAAATTTCTGAATTTGAATTAATTAATGGGAAAATAAAAAAATTAAGTAAAGAAAGAAAAATAGAACTTTTAGAAGCTTCTAAAGAAATGGAGAAACAAGCTTTGAGGGTTTTGGGTTTTGGATTTAAGAATGTTGGGAAGAAAGAAAAAGTTCAGGAAAAGGGTTTGATTTTTTTGGGGTTCATGGGAATGATTGATCCTCCAAGAAAAGAAGTAAAAGATGCTATTTTAAGATGTAAAAATGCTGGAATAAAAGTTAAAATAATTACAGGAGATTCTGCTTTAACTGCTTCTGCAATTGCAAAACAAATAGGTATTGAAGGAGAAATAGTAACTTCACATGAACTTGAAAAAATGAGTGATGAGGAATTAAAAAAAAGAATTGATAAAATTGTTATTTTTGCTAGAACTTCACCTCATCAAAAATTAAGGATTACAAAAATTTTGCAGGAAAAAGGGGAAGTAGTTGCAATAACTGGAGATGGAATTAATGATGTTCTTGCTTTGAAAGCTGCAGATATTGGGATTGCAATGGGAATTAGAGGTTCAGATGTTGCAAGAGATATTTCTGATGTTGTTTTGATTGATGATAATTTTTCATCAATTGTTCAGGGAGTTGAAGAAGGAAGGAAGACATATGACAATATTAAGAAATTTACAAAGTATCTTCTTGCTGTTAATTTTAGTGAAATTATCTTGATTATGGTTGTAATATTTATGGGAATGCCTTTGCCTTTATTGCCTCTCCAATTATTGTGGATGAATCTTGTTACTGATTCTTTTCCTGCTTTGAGCCTTGTTAAAGAAAAGGGTGAAAATGTTATGAATTCAAAACCTCGTAAAGAAAAAAGTCTTTTGTCTGGTGTTTGGAAATTTATAATTATTGCTGGGATAATAAATTTCATTGTACTATTTATTATTTATTTAATTGGTATGGGCAGGAGTTGGGACTTAGATTTAATAAGAACATTAGTTTTAACAGCTGGGATAATTTTTGAATTATCTTTTATATATGCTTGCAGAAGCAAAAAGCCTCTGAGTAAAATAGGAATATTTTCTAATAAATGGTTGAATATTGCTATTTTAGTTGGATTTGGATTGCACCTTGGATTGCTTTATACACCCTTGGCAATTGCATTTAAAGTTGTTCCTTTGAGTTTGAGTAATTGGTTGTTTATATTGCCTTTTGGAGTTTCTGGATTGGTTTTGTTTGAGATTGGGAAGTGGATTTTGTGGAAGAGAAATAAGTAGGGGATTATTTTTTCTCTTTAGCATAAGCTTCATATTCTTTAAGGTATCTCTTAAAAAACCACTGAATAAAAATATGGTCTTCTTTTTTTACCTGTGATCTTTCTAAAGCAGTATAGTAACTATCTCTTTTTTCATAAGGAATATCAAACATTGGAAATTTATGTTTTTTTAAAATAAAATTCATCATTAATCTGCTAAGCCTTCCATTTCCGTCGCTAAAAGGGTGAATTGTTACAAATTTTAAATGTACTAAAGCAGCTAATTCTACAGGATGTATTTTTCTTTTATTGTTTGAATACCATTTAAAAAATTCGTGCAATAAAGTATCTAATTCAATATGCAAGGGAGGCATGAATTTTGACATAGAAATTCTTACTCCATGGTTTCTAATTTTTCCTGCTATTTCTTTCTTGGTGTTTTCTAGTAATTTTTTATGCCACAAAAGGATTGTATTAAAATTTAAATCTTTTTTATATTCAAATATTTCAAAAAATAAATTTCTATGAGCTTCTGCTTCTTTTACATCAGAAAGGGGTTTTTTTGAAGGGGTTATTCCTTTCTCAATTAAATTTGCTGTTTCTCGTAATGTAAGTGTAGAGCCTTCAATTCTTTGAGTATTGTATGTAAATCTTATTGCAAAAGTTTCTTTTTCTTTTTCTCTTGCTGGTTTAGGCATTGCTTTATATTCAGAATTGAAATTCTTTT
>CAYVGH010000055.1:0-4185 GCA_964451185.1 Candidatus Woesearchaeota archaeon
TATTTTTACTTGTCCTTGTTTAGGAACATAAGAGTATCCTAAAAAACCCCATCCCTTAACCCCTATAACTGCAGGATAATTAATTTGCTCAACAAGAATTCCTTTTTTTTATTTAAATAAAACTTGCCTTTAAACCTATCAAAAAATTCCCCCCCATTTTCTGCAACGACTTCATTTACAAAGGTTTGTGCAAGAGTTTTCATGACTTAACTATTTTCTTAAAGTTTTTAAACATTTATCTTCTTTATAATCTACTTCCAGAAAGATGTTCACTTAGGCAATCTTAGTTATTTTAATAATATTTTTTTGATTTATATTTTAATAAGTAAGAGGTTGCATAAATTAGTAAAAGGCATAGAATTGTTAAAAATAGAGCGCCGCCAAAAGCTCCTGATTCTGATGTTCCTGTTAACCATTTTATGAAATTTTTTGAACTCTCATAAGTATATTCTCTCCAAGTAAAAGCAATTGTAAATCCAAGTGTAAACACAACAATAAATCTCCATTGCTTTCTTAATTCTTCTTTATATTTATGGCCTGTTACAAAAAAATTCTTAAATTTTCTTTTATATTTTTCTTTTCAAATAAATGAAAGAAAAATTAATTTATATATTTTTTGGGGGTAAATTTTTTAGAATAATTTTTTCTTTATGGGAAAAGTATGCACTTAGGTTAGCTTTGTTAAAATTATAAATAAAATTAAAGAAAAAAACATTGTCAGATAATTATTAGGTTTTTACCTTCGACAAAAATTTAAAGTTTAAAAAATTAAACACCTGTTTGTTTTTTAAACAGTTGTTTAAGGGTGTTTAAACAGGCTGTTTAAGGGTGTTTTTTCATAAAAATATAGTTTTTTTATTGAATATTAACTTTTTTTAAAAATAAATTTAATTGGAAATTAAGAATAAATAGCAACGAAAACAAAAGATTTTTAAAGTATCTTTTCTAAAAAATATCATGTTTGGTTGGTTTAAAAGAAAAAAAGAAATTGAAGGAATAAAACAAGAAACAAAAAAAGGGTTTGATCTTGTAAAAAAAGATCTTTTTACAACGGTTGAATGGATTAAACATCTTAATTCTGAAAACAAGATAAATAAAGAAAGTTTTTTTGAACTAAAAGAAGATTTGTCTTCGATACATTCTGAAATTGAAAACTTAAAAAATATTATTGATTATATAAATCAATCTAATTTTAAACAGGTGTTTAAAACACCCAACAAACTGTTTAAAAAACAAACAGGGGTTTATGCTGTTCAAACAGGTGTTCAAACAGGTGTTCAAACACCAAAATTAGAGCAATTTTCAATAACAGAAAGAGCAATTTTATGGATTTTATTAAATACAGATATGAAATTGAGTTATGATGATTTAGCTTCAATATTGGGGAAAGAAAAATCAACAATTAGGGGTCAATTAAACACCATAAAATCAAAAAGTGATTTTATTATTAAAGAGATAATAGAAAAAAATGGTAAGAAAAGAGTATTTATCCCTGAAAACATAAAGGAAAAATTACTTAAAAAAACAAAAGTGAGACTTAAAAACACAAAAAATAAGAAAAAAGGTGTAAAAATTAGTAAATATTAACTAAAAAGATTGAAAGTGAGAGTTAAATTTATCTAAAAAAATTAATAAAATTTAAAGAAAGTGAGATTAAATAAAAAAATAGAAATTAAATTTGTAAAATAAAAATTATCCTTCTCACCGAATAAATAATTAAAGTGCTCTTAATTGTAAAATAGTAGATAAATTAGCAATTTTATGAAGGTTTGAAGAAATAGATAACTGCAGTATTTTATTATTTATTTTTACTTTATTAAGGGGTATACCTTTTTTAATAATACGTCCAATATAATCTCTTATAGAGCTTTCACTGAGTTTTAAAATTTTAGAAAGTTCTTTGTAATTAGTGTATTCTTTTTCTTGTGTTTGTTGATATAGTGTTGAAAAAACTAAAAATTCTTGTTCTGTAAGCTTTTTAAATTTTAATCTAATTTCTTTTTTTATTTGATCTAAAGAATTAAGTATTTCAACAGCGTTGTCTAAGGTGTTTG
This sequence comes from Candidatus Woesearchaeota archaeon, assembly GCA_964451185.1. Lineage (GTDB taxonomy): Archaea > Nanobdellota > Nanobdellia > Pacearchaeales > GW2011-AR1 > CAYVGH01. The sequence goes on from CAYVGH010000055.1 coordinate 2,055, forward strand.
GTTTATTAAAAGAATTAGATTTGTTTGAATTTATATAAAAATTATCCAAATCTATTGGGTTTTCTGTCTGTCTGTCTGTCTGTCTGTCTGTCTGTCTGTCTGTCGAAGCCCCTTCATTTCCTGTGGAAATACTTGAATTTTGGGGTTTTAAGGCCTTAAAACTGCTTTTATCTGTCGAAAGATATGGGGGGTGTGTTGAATCTATAAAAATTTTTGTTGGGTTATTAAAAAATAAATCTTTTTGATTTTTTTCATTAATCACTTTAATTATTTCACAAACTTCAATTAAATTTTCTTTTATTTCATTTATTTCAAATTTTAAATTATTAAATTCTTTTTTTAAAATATTAATGTCTTGTTTTACATAATAAAATGCCTCTTTTACATTTCCCATTAAAAATTAAAAATCTTACCATATAAAAAGATTAAGATAATTCAATATATATTAAAAATTGTTGGTTTGGTTTAATTTGTAAGCTTTGTAAACTTTATCACTTAAAACCCATCTGCTTCTTTTAAGATATTTTATGCCTTTTGGATTTTTTTTAATTTCATTGATAAACCCTTTTATTTTTAAATTAAGGAGTAATTTTTTTGTAAATTCTTCGTCTCTTGCTAATTCTCTTGCTATTTCAACAGTAAAAATTGATTTTGGATTTATAGAATAAAGAAATGCAAGAATTTGTTCTGAAATTTTTTCTTTTTTTTCGTTTGATATTTTCATACAAATCAATAAAAATAATTATTTAAATAATTTTACATTAATAAAATTTATTTTTTATTTTCTGGGTTTTTGATAGAAGGTAAGGGAATATGAAAAGGAATATTTAATTCTTCTTCTAACTGAAGCGCTTTTAAACTTGATTTTTTTAAAATCAAATTAAAAAGAGTTACCCTAAAATCTTCTGGTATTTTTTTATCTTTCCATTGTTTTAAAACCTTTTCAAATAAATCAGAATCTACTGAAATTAAAATATTGCCTTTTAATTCTATTTTAGCAAAATTAGGATCATAATTGATTATATTTGTAAAATTAATTCCCAATATTTTTTCGTCTGAATTTAAAAAATTTGATTTAACTTCAGAAATTTTAGAAATATCAATATTTGTGTTAACTTTTACATCTTTAATTTTAGAGGATGTTTTTTCTGCATTTATTTTTGTAAAATTAATTCCTAATATTTTCATTTTATAGATTATAATAATGAGTTTTTAAATATTTGTATAATTATCTTAATATTCTTTGATTAAATTAAATCTTGCTCAGAAACAATTACAAAGTCTCCCACAGCAATAATTGAATTATAGGGGATTAAAGACTCGTGGTTATTTGTTTTTTCTAAATTCAATGTTTTTGTATAAGCTGTTGAATCTTTAACAACCAAGCTTATTAATTCACCTGATTTTGTTTCAAATACAACGTCTTTAACAAATCCTAATCTTTTTCCTTCTTTTGTAACAATCATCTTATTAAGAATCATACTAAAGGGGTTTTTTTCAAATTCCATAAAAGTATTAAATAAAAATATTTTATAAACTTTTCTATAATAGAGTTATCATATAAAATAAGAATTATTGTGTTAAAATAATAATATTTCTTTATTTTTTTTATAGTAACACCTTAATTTCTTCTGGAAAGATTTATAAAAGAATATTGTAATTTATTTATTATTATTTATTATTAAATATTTTATATATTATATATTATATATAGGTTCGTATAATAATATATATATTAATATAAATTTATATAATCAAATAATTGAATATAATTCTTTTAAAATTTAAGTTTCCATTGGAAATTTAGGTGTTCTTCTTTTTTAGTGGTTAGAATCTTTTATATATTTTTAATATTTTTCTCAACAATATAATTTAAATAATTAAATTTTCCACAAGAAACAAACCTGTGATAATAAAATGGATTTAGAGATAGAAAAGATATTCGAATCTTTTGATAATAAAAGGATTTTTAAAGATAAATCTTCAATACAATCAGGTTATATTCCAGAGGATATTTTACATAGAAAAAAACAAATAAAACAAATTGCTTCAATACTTGCCCCGATTTTAAGGGGTGAAAGAACAAGTAATTTATTTCTTTACGGAAAAACAGGAACTGGAAAAACACTTT
>CAYVGH010000056.1:0-4091 GCA_964451185.1 Candidatus Woesearchaeota archaeon
TGCTCCATTAATTTAATATAATCCGAAGCAACTTGATGTCCTAATCCTCTTGAACCGCAGTGAATTAAAATTACTGCCTGCTCTTTTTTTAAACCAAAAACTTTAGCAACTTTTTCATCAAAAATTTCATCAACAAATAACACTTCTAAAAAATGATTTCCCGCACCAAGAGTTCCCAACTGCCCAATACCTCTTTTCTTTGCTTTTTCAGAAACTTTTGAAACATCTGCTTCTTTCATACAACCTTGTTCTTCCATGTGTAAATAATCTTCTTTAACACCATAACCCTTTTTAACAAGATATGGTGCACCTTCTTTAAGCAACTCATCTAATTCTTTGTAAGTAATCTGAAACTTGCTTCCTCTTCCCACACCAGAAGGAATTTTTCTTTGTAAATTTTCAGTAATTTCTTTTTGTTTTTTTAAGATATCTTTTTTAGTTAAATTTGTTTTCAATAGTCTGATACTGCAATCAATATCATAACCCACTCCTCCTGGAGAAATAATTCCTTTATCCATGTCAAATGCAGCAACACCTCCAATTGGGAATCCGTAGCCTTGATGTGCATCAGTTAAGGCAATAGATTCCTTAATAATTCCAGGTAAGCATGCCACATTTTTTACTTGCTCCAGTGTTTTATCCTGTTTAATATTTTCAAGAATTTTTTCAGAAGCATAAATCCTACAAGGAACATTCATTTTTCCTTGTTTTGGAATTTCATAAATATTTTTTGCTATTTTTTTTATTTCCATCTTAAACATCAACCACAACCTGGCTTATAAATTTATTTTTTATTTTTTTAACGAACATTTCATTATAAGTTATTGCCTTAACATATTCACTTAATTTATAATTTTTTGAATCATCTCCCAAAACTTCTGTATTTATTTTAAATTTTTTCTCATTTAATCTTAAATTTTTTATTTTACTAGGCAAAAAATTCTTACTATCAAATAAAACTAAAAATTCCTCTAAAAAATTATACAGCAAACTTTCAAAATCATTTCCTTTTACTTTTATTTTAAATAATTTTTTTTCTTTAACTTTTCTATCATAAAAAATTTTAAACAAAGCTAAAGCTGAATTTTCAAAAACTTCTTTAAAATTTTTTCCAAATGCTTGAAATTTTATATCTGCTGTGTGTGGAAGGAATTTAAATTTCATTTTTCCCAGCAAAATAATTTTAATTCCTTTGGATTATAATTTGTATTATTAGCAAATATTAAAATAGATTTTACATAAATTTCTTTTTTTATTTCTTGATCTAAATTACATTCATTATATAAATTACAAATCTTAATTGTGCAATTTAAATAATCCGGCATTGTTTTATTTATAGTATCATTTAAATTAGAAGTAACTTCTCCATTAAGAACATCTGCTCTTAAACTATTATTTAATTGAATTTCTTTTAATGCCCATGATTCTTGTTTGTAGATTTCCTCACTTTTACTTTTTTCTTGAACTCCTTGATTAATTAATAAAACACTAAGAACTCCAATTAACAATAAAATTGATAAAAAAACTTCAACAACTTTCATCCATGCTTTTTTATTCATTACCATATTTTTATTTTAATGTAGCCAACTTCTATACTTGCATTTTTATTTATATAATTTATTGGAATTGAATCTGCATAAACACTTATGGAAACATTTTTTTCATTTGTTTTTATTTCTGTATTATTGTTATAAATAAAACTAAATGAAAAATCATTTATATCTGAAATCTCAAAATCATCTTTTAAAGTTTCATAACTATTATTATAATAATTTATTAACCAAATAACTTTTGTTTCAAAAATATATTTTTCAGTTCTTATTAATCCAACTGTATAATTAGAAAAACTAGTACAAAGATGATTTTCAGAAAGATTAAAACTTTCATTTGAAGCATATATTTTAAAAAAATTTGATTTATTTTCAACAATCAAAATCCCTCCAGATAAATTTGAATTAATAATTCCTTGATTATTTCTAACTGTGAAATTTGTATAACTTATATTTAAAGAACTTAAGTTAATTTTAGAACAATTTTCAAGAGAATCTTTTTTTATAGAAATTGTAATTAAATCTGCAGAAACATTTTTAATTATTTTATTTTCTAATTGTTTTAAAATAACTTTTTTATCATCCCCTATTCTTATTGCAGGTTTAAACATTGCATAAAAGAAAATTAAAAAACTTATGAAAATTACAAATGCTATTGCAAAACCCACGTGTGATGCCTTTTTATTTTTTGGAAAAAAAGTTTCCTTAAAAATTTTATTTTTTTTATTTTTCATTGATTCATCCTCCAATTAGGATATTTGCTCCTGAAGAAATTACAAATGCGAATAACATTAAGATAAAAGAGTGCTTTATTCCTGCTTTAATATTTCCTTCTGCAAGTTTTCCGATTGTTAATCCTGAAAAAAATCCTTGAATTAAAAGAAGATATAAAAAACTATTTGCAATTTCTGCTATGTCAAATTCACTACTAGATGAAATTCCCTCTAAATTACTCATTCCTGCAATTCCTGAAAGCATTGGCAAAATTTTAAATTGCATAATTAAAATAATTATCATAAACACAAAAAAGATAATATATCCTTGAACAACTAAATTTGATATTGAAGATTTTCTTTCTTTTTTTAATTTATCAGACATACTTACTGCTTCTGCAACTGATTCTAAAATTTCTCCAATATTTCCTCCTGCTCTTTCTGCTTGTCTGATTAAAATAATTGATCTTGATATTTTTTTATTATTAATATCATCTGCAAAAGTTTGCAATGATTTATTTAAAGGTATTCCTAAAGAAATTTGATTTGCTAATTTTTGAATATGCTGTGTTAGTGCACCATAATCTTTTCCTTTCACATTTATAATGCTCTTACTTATAGGAGAGCCCATTTTTACACTTTCAACTAAATTTCTTGCAAATTCTAAAAACATTTCTTCTTTTTCATTAGCTTTTTTTGTTTCAAGAATAATAGAAAAAACAAAAGGAGAAGTTCCAATAATAATCCCCATACCAAGAATGATAATAAAGAAAACACTTTCTTTAAATAAAAAAGCAAGTGCTATAATTAAAATTCCTATTGCTATTCCAATTTTGTGATTTTTTTTAAGTTCCATTATTTATTCCCCTTTAAATGTAAAAAACCAATGAAAATTACATTTATTATACTAACGCCTGTTACAATGAGCAAGGTTAGAGTTGAAGTGGACATAGAGACTCCTAATCCGCTTATTTTCATCATCATTAATAAAAGCATAAAAATCATTGGAGCTGCGATAACAACACTAATATAAATATCCATAAAAGTTTCAGCTGTTTTTGTTTCTTTTTCTCTGTTTAACTTATATTCAAATAATAAACTTTCTGCTCTTTTATTAAAAAATTCTTCTAAATCTCCTCCTGAATTAATTGTTATTGCTAAACCATTTAATAATTCAGTTAGTTTTTGGCTTGGTGTGTTAGCTGCAACACTTCTCAAAGCACTAACAATATCATAACCATAAACATTTATTTCATTTATTAATTTTGTAAATTCTTTTTTAATATAAGGAAATTCTTCAGTAGAAACAATAATTTCAAATATTTTTACAGGATTAATCATTGAACCAGAGATTGCAGCCATATTAATTGTTGCAAAAGGCAGTTCATAATCTATTTGAGTTTCAGATGATTTTTTTTCTAAAGAAGGATACAAATAAATTATTAAAAATCCTCCCAAAGGAACCACAATTAAAATCCATATTAATTTTCCAACCCTTGAACTTATATCTTCTGCAAGTTTTATAATTGGCAAACTAGGTTCTATTTTGAAAAACAAAAAAAACAAAAAAACAACAAGTCCTATAATTATGGATAAAAATGTTGTTAAAAAAATAATTGAAATATATCCTGCAGGAGTATATTTTAGATTTGATTTTTTAAGGTTTTTTTTAAGAGTTTCAAAATAATTTTTATTTACTAACTTATTTGAATAATTTGAAAAAAGTTTGTTTGCTAATTTTGAATAATTATCTTTTTTAATAATTTTTTCTTTTTCTTTTTTCTCTCTTTCCCTTTATCTTTTTAATGTTTTTTTTTCTAATTCATCT
>CAYVGH010000057.1:0-4054 GCA_964451185.1 Candidatus Woesearchaeota archaeon
ATTATGGTTCTGGAATGGTTATGGCTGTTCCTGCACATGATAAAAGAGATTTTGATTTTGCTAAAAAATATGGAATTGAAATTATAAATGTAATTAGGGGAGAGACAAAATCTAGGAATCCTTATCTTGGTCAGGGAAAGTTAATTAATTCTAAAGAGTTTAATGGTTTAGAAAATGAAAAAGCTAAAGAGGAGATTACTAAATTTTTAATTAATAAAAAATTAGGTAGGAAAAAAATTCAATTTAAGTTAAGAGATTGGTTGATTTCTCGTCAGAGATACTGGGGGACACCTATTCCAATTATTCATTGTGAAAAGTGTGGAGCTGTGCCTGTTCCTGAAAAAGATTTGCCTATTATGCTTCCAAAAAAAGTTACATTTGGCGAGGGAAATCCTTTGGAAACAAATGAAGAATGGATAAGGGTTAAATGTCCTAAATGTGGGGGGGAAGCAAGAAGAGAAACAGATACAATGGATACTTTTGTTAATTCTTCTTGGTATTTTTTAAGATATTGCGACCCAGATAATGTTAATAAAATTTTTGATAAAGAGAAAGTAAAGTATTGGATGCCTGTTGACCAGTATATTGGGGGTGCAGAGCATGCTTGCATGCATTTAATTTATGCAAGATTTTATACAAAATTTCTTCGAGATTTAGGTTTGATTAATTTTGATGAACCTTTTACAAAATTGTTTCATCAAGGAATGTTGCATGGTGAAGATGGAGAGAAGATGAGTAAATCAAGAGGAAATACTATTGATCCTGTTATTACAATTGATAAATTTGGAACAGATTCTTTAAGATTGGCTTTAATGAGTTTTGCTTCTCCTGATTCAGATACTAATTGGGATGAAAAAGTTTTAGCTGGAAGTCATAAATTTTTGAAAAAAGTTTATGATTATTTTGAAGAGGTTAAAATTGGGGAAGCTGATTCTAAGACTGAAAGTAAAGTTAATAAAATAATTAAAGATGTTACAAATAAAATTGAGAATTTTAAATATAATTTGGCTATTATAAAAGTTAGAGAATTGTTTAATTCATTACCTTTGGAAACTTCTAAGGAAGTTTTAGGGAAGAGTTTGAAGTTGTTGAGTGTTTTTTGTCCGCATATTGCAGAAGAGCTTTGGGAAAAAATTGGAAATTCAGATTTTATTAGTTTAAGTTCTTGGCCAAAAGCAGAAGATAAGAAAATTAATGATTTTTTTGATAAACAAGATGAAGCTTTAGAGAAGTTGGTTGGAGATATTGTTAATATTTTGAAGATTGTAGAATTAAAAGAGGAGAGTAAAGACACACCTTCGGGTGTACCCCGAGATGTTTCTAAAGAAACATCTACTAGGGGTAAAGTTTATGTTTATGTTATTCCAGGTGAAGAAGATTTTTATGATTTAGAAGAATTGAATAAAAGAGTGGGAAAGGAAGTTAAAATTTTTAGTGTTAAAGATAAAGATAAATATGACCCAAATAATATTTCTAAGAAAGCTAAACCAGGGAAGCCGGGGATTTATCTTGAATAGTTTTGTTACTTTATGAAAGTAGTTAAGAACCAAAAAGTTTAAAAAGGCTTTTCCCATAAAATTATTATGACAAACAAACATGAAATCTTCTATGGAAGCAATGTAAGACAAATGCCAAAGCTTTTAGCACAAGGAAAAGTTCCTGTAAGTGTAGCTTATGTTATGAAAGAAAGACTTAATGGGAATAAAGAAATGGTTAGTACTTATTGGGATACTTCTGATTTAGTTGCTTATGATTCAAAAAAGAACCAAGATAATTTGAAATTTCTATTAACAGTTGATAATAAAAATCAGATAACAGAACAAGGAAGAAAGGTATTAGAATTAATTCATTATGATAATAAATCAATTTTTGAAGGATCAATTAAGATTGGGGACCAATATAAAGAAATGGTTGGAGAGGGATTTATTGAAGTTGCAAGAAAGGATTTGGGAAAAATTGAAAATCGTTTAACTCAAAGTGAAATTTTAAACAGTAAAGCTTGGAGAATTTTAGCAAGACATCCCGATGAAGTTCCAAAAGAATTTGCAGAGGATAAAAAACTTTTAGGAGAATATGTTAAATGGATTCAAAATCAAACAAATGATACTAAAAATATGGGTGTTTTTTTAGATTCTCAAGGAAAAGAAGCTAAATTGCGTGCCTGGTGTGTCAGCAGGGCTGAGCTCGGGTCGGTTGTTTTTTGGTAGGTACAATCTTGTCAGTGATAGTGGTCGGTTCGCTTCAATTAGTGGCGGAGCCACAGAAGAAAGTTCGCAAAGCGACGCAATCGAAAATAAAGGTAATTTAATAGTTCCAAATCTTGAGGACGTTTTGAAATATTCAAGCGATTTTATTTCTCCAAGAGATAAAAAAGAATTTGAAGAAGGTCTTGGAAATCTTTACCAAAAGAAATAATTCTCAAAATCAATAATCTTTTTATACCTAATTTTAATATATTATTGATCCAGTAACCACTTTGTGTGAAGTAACTGGGCTACATGTCTTTTCACTAAGGCAATATAATTGCTATAAAATACAATCACAACAGAAATGAAGTGATGGTGAAGATATAAAGGGTGAAAAGGCTAATTTGCTCGTGCCTGGTATGTCAACAGGACTGAGAACAGGTCGAATGTTAATGGTAGGAACAATCTTGACAATGATAATGGTCGGTTCGCTTAATAGCCAAGTGATGTGAGTTACTGGATTTATAATGGATAAAAAAATATATGCAAAAGAAAATTTGCTTTTAGCTTTTAAAAAAGCAAAGAAAAGAAAAACCAAAAAACGATATGTAAAAAGATTTCAAAGGAATTTGATTAATAATATTGAAAATTTAAGCAAGGAACTTAAAGAAAAAACATATTCTCCTTGCAATATGAAAACATTTATTGTAAGGGATCCAAAAACAAGAAAAATTTCAAAATCTGCTTTTAAAGATCGAGTTGTACATCATGCTCTTTGTAATTTGATTCTCCCTTTATTTGATAAATCCTTTATTTATGATTCTCATGCAAATCAAATTGGAAAAGGGACAAAAACCGCACTTGAAAGATTTGATAAATTTAAATTTAAGGTTTCTAAAAATAATACAAGAAATTGTTATGTTTTAAAAGCAGATATAAGGCATTATTTTGAAGAAGTTGATCATAATATCTTGTTAGATATTCTAAAAAGGAAAATAAAAGACGAACAAGTAATTTGGCTTATAATCCAAATCTTAGAGAATTATCGGGGGGGGCGATTCAAAAAGGCATGCCTCTGGGGAATTTAACAAGCCAATTTTTTGCGAATCTTTACTTAAATGAACTTGATCAATTTGTAAAACATGAACTTAAAGTAAAATATTATGTTAGATATGTGGATGATTTTGTAATTCTAGATTCTTCAAGAGAACATCTTAATTTTTTAAAAAATAAAATTTGTGATTTTTTAAAAGAAAAATTAAAACTTGAACTTCATCCAGATAAATCAAAAGTAATTAATTTGAACAAAGGAATTAATTTTTTAGGATTTAGAATTTTCTTTTTTTATAAATTAATTAGAAAAAGTAATATGAAACATTTTAATAGAAAATTTCAGATGAGAAAATTTCTTTTTAATCAAAAAATTTTGAGAAGGGATAAATTTGTTGAATCATTGGAAGGGTGGCTTGCTTATTGTTCTCATGCAAATTCTTACAAATATCGAAGACATTTATTAAAATTGTCAAATGAATTTCTTTCAAAAAAAAGTTTTAAAATCAAGAATTATAAGAAACATCAAAATTTTGTTAAAAAAGTTAATGAAAGCTTATCTGAATTTACAGTTCAAAAGACATTACTATTATTTAAAAAAGGTTTAAGAATAAATGAAATTGCAAAAAAGAGATTTATTAAAGAATCAACTGTTTGGAAACATTTGATTAATTTGGTTAAATATAAACAATTGCCTTTAATTGAAGTTATTTCAAAAGAGAAAATTTATAAGATTATTTCAAGGATAAAGGGTAAAAAGGACAAAATGAAAGAAATTAAAAAAAGATTTAATGATTCAATTACTTATGATGAAATTG
>CAYVGH010000058.1:0-4046 GCA_964451185.1 Candidatus Woesearchaeota archaeon
TTAATTGATCAAAATAAAATTTATTTTTTAAAATCCAATCTATTAATCTTTTATCTTCTTCATCAATGATTTGAACAATTTTGGGGTAATTTTTAATTAATGAATTATACCTATCAAAATTATTTTTAGTGATAAACTCCTTTCTATATTTATGTCTCAAATAATCATTTAAAAAAGGAATAAAATCAGTTTTACTTAATCTCGTCAAATTAATTGTTTTAATTTGCTTTAACTTTTTATTTTTCCTATCTGAAAAAAATCCAATCTCCTTAGAAAATTTAAGAACATTTAAAGAACCTAGAGCATAAATCCTCTTACAATTGCTTCTTTTATCAACATATGAATTTCCTGTTATAATTCCAAAATTAAGTAAAAGTGTTTTTAATTGAGTAATCAAAAGATCACTTTTAGAATCATAAGTTAATTGAATACTTTTTCCATTATGTCTTTTATCATTTACCACCTGGACACTTCCATCCCCCTCAAACAATGCAATTAAAAAATTTTTAATATGCTCCTTTCTTGAATGCAAAACAGAAAAAGGAATTTCTTTTTCATGAGATTTAACAGATTTCAAACCAATATTAATTAAAAACTTAACAATCTTTTGCTCATAAATACTTAATTCCTTGCAATCTCCTTTTATTTGCCTTTCATATAATTGAACCCCTTTAAATTGATTTAAGATAATTGACTTTACCCTATTATAAAATTTCATATCTTTATTATTAAATAAAATTTGCTTATTATGAAAACTCCCCTCGCTGACTAATGCTCCTAATAAAAACGCTAAATCATTATTCATTTTTAATGGAAGTTTAATTTTATTTCTGAATCCTTTTTTTGGAAAATATTTTTTTACATTACAACAACTTTTAGAAAATAAATTATAATTTCTATTAATTAAAACAACATCTCCTTCACTAACTTCTTCAAGCAATTTCCAAGAAATTATTGGTTTAAAACCTATTCCAACTTTCCAAGTTAATACAGGATGATTATAAGAACCTTCAAGGGAATAACCAGATTTTGTTAAAATTTTAATTGTTTTATGTTTTCCAGAATTAAAAAATTTAATTGCTTTGTTTTGTTTACCCCCATAAGACAAAATTTTCATATTAATTTTTGCTTCTTTTTTATCAGAAATATTTTTAATTGGTAAAATTCCTTTGTCTGTTAAAATTAATGTATCCCCTGTTACACAATAACGCATTGCTGCCGGACTATCTCCATCAATAGAACCAAAATTACCTTGACCATAAACTAAAGGATATCTTAATGAAAAACTCTGAGTCATTCTTGCCATTGCTTCGTAAATAGAACTATCTCCATGCGGATGGAATTTACCCATAACTTCTCCAACAACCCTTGCTGATTTCTTTGTTTGAGAATTTGGTTTTAAACCCATTTCTTGCATTGCATAAAGAATACGTCGCTGAACTGGTTTCATTCCATCTTCAATAGAAGGAATCGCCCGCGAAATAATAACACTCATTGCATAATTCAAATAAGACTTTTGCATTTCTCCAGAAACTTCTGTATCTATAATTCCTTTTTCTATTTTCTGAATTTTTTTCTCTTCTATATTTTCCATTATGCTACTTTTTCTCCTTTTTTATCTAAATATTTCATAAATTCATCTTCTGTTAATTCTTCTTCCTTAATATCCTTTCCTTTCCAACCACACTTTTTACATTCCCAAATTCCCACTTCCCCAATAATAACTTTAACATCATCGCTTCCACATTTCGGACACACTTTTATCTTAAAAATTTTGCCTTTTGCTTTTGTTGAAGAATCGTCAGATTGCTTTGACAAGGTAGAAAACTTGTTTTTCTGCCTTTCATATTCTACAGGAGAATCATATCCTTTCAAAATCCATTCTGGTGTTTTTACTTTTGGTTTTATTTTCATTTTATACATCTAACTCCGCACTATGTGCATTTTCCTGAATAAACTTTTTTCTTGATTGAACATCGTCGCCCATTAACATTGTGAAAACTCTATTTGCTTCAATATCATCTTTAATAAATATTTTTTTTATCTTTCTTGTATTTGGATTCATTGTAGTGTCCCATAATTGAATTGCACTCATTTCCCCCAAACCTTTAAATCTTGTTACATTTGTAGCTCCAAGTTTTTCTTTAACTTTTTTAAGTTCGTTGTCAGAATAAACATAATAATCTTTCCCTTTTCTAATCCTATAAAGAGGAGGAATAGCAACAAAAATATTTCCATTCTCAATTAATTTTGGCATAAATCTAAAAAAGAAAGTTAAAAGCAAAGTTTCAATGTGTTCCCCGTCTACATCTGCATCTGTCATAACTATTATTTTATCATATCTTAATTTTTCTAAATTAAAATGTTCACCTACTCCTGTTCCAATTGCAGTTATCATATTTGTTATTTCCTCGCTAGAAAGAACTCTGGCAGGATTTGCTTTTTCAACATTCAAAATCTTTCCCTTCAACGGAAGTATTGCTTGAATTTCTTTATTTCTCGCCATCTTGGCAGAACCTCCAGCACTATCTCCTTCAACAAGATAAAGTTCTGTATTGTCTGCTTTTTTATTTGAACAATCTGAAAGTTTTCCAGGAAGTCCGCCCAATGAAAAAGAATTTTTTCTTCTGACTAAATCTTTTGCTTTTTTAGCAGCTAAACGAGCTCTTGAAGAATCTATTGCTTTTGAAACAATCTTTTTTGCAATAGATGGATTTTCTTCAAAAAATTCTGATAGTGCAGAGGTCACAACAGAATCAACAAAACCTTTCATTTCACTATTTCCTAATTTAGTTTTAGTTTGCCCTTCAAATTGGGGTTCGGGAATTTTAAGGCTTATAATTGCAGTTAAACCTTCTCTTACATCTTCTCCAGATAAATTTCCTTCTTTTAGTAAATTTCTTTTTTTAGCATAATCATTAAGCACTCTTGTTAAAGCTGTTTTGAAACCAGAAATATGTGTTCCGCCTTCAACAGTGTTGATTGTATTTACAAAACCAAAAATATTTTCCTGATATCCTGAATTATACTGGATGGCAATCTCTAAAATTGTATTCTTACTTTCTCTTTTAAAATAAATTGGTTTTAGATATAAAACATCTTTTGATTTATTAATCCATTTTACAAATTCTGATAAACCTCCTGCAGCAAAAAACTTTTGAGATTTGTTCTTATCCTCGTCAATAAGATTAATTTTTAAACCTGCATTTAAAAAGGTTATTTCTCTAAATCTTGTCTCTAAAATTTTAGAATCAAAATCTAATGTGGAAAAAATTTCTTCATCTGGCCAAAAAATTATTTTAGTTCCTGTTTCTTGTTTTCCTTCTTTTCCAACAATTTTTAATTTAGTTTTTACATTTCCCCTAGAATATTCTTGATGATAAACTTTTCCATTTCTTTTTACTTCTAAAATTAATTTTTTAGATAAAGCATTTACAACAGAAATTCCAACACCATGCAAACCTCCTGAAATAACATATGATTTTTTATCAAATTTTCCACCTGCATGAAGTTTTGTCAAAGCAATTTCACAAGCAGGAACTTTATATTTTGGATGAATATCAACAGGAATTCCTCTGCCATCGTCTGTAACACTAATAGAACCATCTTTATTTATTACTACCTTTATGTTTTTACAAAAACCAGCTAAAGCTTCATCAACAGCATTATCAACTACTTCATAAACTAAATGATGCAAACCTTCCTTGCCTGTTGAACCAATGTACATTGAAGGTCTCTTTCTTATTCCTTCTAAACCTTCTAATACTTTTATTTCTTCAGCTCCATATCTTGCAATCATTTTTTATTTTCCTCATTTTATATCATAATAAAAAGAACTTAGTTTATAAAGCTTTCTTTGATTTTGTCGTCGATAAAGTTATTTTTAATGAAAAATTTAAAAAAGAGTTTAATCTGAATTATTTATAAAAAAAAGCTTAAAAATAAGCATAATAATCTTATTAATCATTCTTATAGCCCTTGGCCTGACAAGATTTTCAAAACAATTTACCGGGAAAACAATAGATAAATTAGAAGATTACTCTTAT
>CAYVGH010000059.1:0-4022 GCA_964451185.1 Candidatus Woesearchaeota archaeon
AACAAAGCATAAACATTCTTAATAATAAAAAATCATTAAAATTAAAACTCCCAATATAAATGTCATTCATTAATTTTTACCTTTTCAAGTACATCTATCAAAAAAAAATACAAAGAATCAAAATAACTGACTGAAAAATTAATCTATTATGCTTTTTTAGTATTAACTGCTCTTAGACCTTTATCTCCTTTCTCTACATCAAATGTAACTGAATCTTCTTTATTAAGAGTTACTCCGCCTTGAATTCCTGTTTTATGCACGAAATAGTCTTTTCCATCTTCGCCAGTTATAAAACCAAATTCTTTTTCACTGTTAAAAAATTTTACTGTTCCTTTCATTGTTTTTTTTCCTCCCACAATATAATTAATTTGGGATTTAAAAATGTTCTTGTCTTAGAAAAATTAGATGCCCCAACCCAATTTTTAAATTCTTTATAACTCATTTTTTTCTTCTTTCATTTTAATAAAAAATCCCTCTGAAGTATTTGTTTACAAATCTTCGCAGGCATACATTTTTGAAAAAAATGTATCCCTCCACCAAGAGTCGAAGTAAATTTCTTTGAAATTTTCATTAATCAATTTTTCGCTAAAAAATTAATTAAACTAGGGATTAATCCTTCGAGGATTGAAATATATTTGAATTTAACCAAGATTAGAATCTTTAAAGAAAATGGGGCATAAAGCCCCATTTATCCCTCCACCAAGAGTCGAACTTGGGATCTTCCGGGTACTGCTTTGGTCACCTTCGGAAAAAACTGACTTTTAGGGTTTCATTTAATTTCCTTAAAACTTTATTATTAAAGTTTTCGCCAAATCTTTTGATTTGGGCTTATGGAATATCCACCTTAGTTCAACACACTGCGATTTTCTCAGAGGCAATTAAAAATCGCCGTTCCCTATTTAAGGAAAATCGAAAAAAACCAGCGGGTTGTTTTCAAACTACAGCCAGACGCTTTAAACCACTAAGCTATGGAGGGATGTAATAAGAAGAATTAACTCATTTTTAAAGATTTTCATTTCTCTGGCTCAGCAAGAAAAAACACTTTATTAGAAACAGATTTGTGCATTTTTCCTTTTCTTTCATAATTTGCTGTTGCAGAAGGGAAAGCAAACTTACCTAAAACCCCAACTTTTGAATAAATTATATAACTAATTAATTTTTTTTCACCTGATTTTAATTCTTTAAATTCCCATTCTAACTTTTTATTTTTTTCATCAATTTTTGAAGGCTCTTGTTTTCTAAATTTTTTATAAAGTTTAAATAAAGGAGGCAATTTATCTATTATTTTCACATTTTCAAAATCTTTTTTTGTATTAATAATCAAAGAAACTTTTAATGCAAATTCTCTGCCTTTGGTTTTTACAAATTTTATTTTCTTTTTTAATTTTATATCTGTTTGTAAATATTTTTTTACAAATAAAACAATTGCAACAATCAATAAAATAGCAATAAAAGGCAAGAACCAATTTGTTATAACTTTAACATTTAATGATTCTCCTGGCTGTAATACTTGATTCCATATATAAGATACCTCAGAGCCATTTCTTCGAGTATTGTCTGGCAAGGAATTAAAAGAAGTAAACAATCTTGAAATTATATTTTTCTTAACAATTACTTGCACTGTTTCAGCAACATTTCCTTGGTTCTTTTTTTCTATTTCATTTAATCTCACAAAAATTCCAGAACTATTTGTTGTGGTATTTATTATTTTCTTTTCTGTAAATTTAATAATTCCTTCAATATTTGATATTTTTCCATCAAAATTTATTTTAGCTATTAAAGTATAAAATCCAGAAGATAATTTTTCAAAATCTTTTTTATTTAATTGAACTTGAAAAGTTTTCTTTTCATAAGGTTCTAAAGAAAAAGTTTTTTCTAAATTAAAAAAAGCAGAGGAAAAATTTACAGAAACTTCTTGAAAATCAAAATTTACTTTATTTTTTAAATAAAATTTTATTGAATTAGATTCAGGATTAATTTCCTCAGAACTTATTTCAAATGCTTCTTTTAATTCAATTACTTTTACTAATAATTTATCTTTATACTCTGAATGATCATCTCCCTGAATAGCGTAATTAAACCAAGTAAGCCCTATCTGAGACATATCTCTAGGGGGATAAATAATTAACTGAATATTTTTTGTTTCTCCTTTATTGATTTTAATTCTCTCTGTTGGGAAATAAGAAGACCCAAAAAAAGTATAAATTAAAAAATCATCTGTTGCTCCATTATTTGTTACACTTAAATCAAAGATTGCAGGATTATTTGAGCCAAGAATTAAAACTTCATCTGAACTTTGTTTTTCAACATTTAAATTTACAGCAAAAACTGTTGGTAAAATCAATAATACAAATAATAAAACAAATATTTTTTTCATTGTAATATAATCAGATTAGAAATCTATTTAAAGATTTCTATAGCATATTAATCTTAAATTATTTATTTTTTTGGGTCAAAAAGTAGATAATACAAAATACTTGATTTTGCATAATTTTAGAGAAATATTTTTAATAAATTTTATAATTTGCTTTGTGCATTATTTCTCTAAGAATATTTTCATATCCTTGTTTTATTTCTATTTGCTTTTTTAAATTAAAACTTGAAAAAAGTTTGTAAGAAACTTGTTCTTCTATTTCAGATTCTTTATCTACAAAATTATAAATTATAGCATCATTTTCTTTATTATTTAAACCATTAGCACATTCATCATAAAAAGATGTGATTTTCTCTCCTTGTTCTATTTTTTCAACTTGCAAACTTCTTTTTTCTAAATTATCATAAAGAGTATAATTTGCACGATAAATATAAAATAAAATATCATCTCCAAAATTTTTATCTGATTCATAATCCCAACCAGAACTATAAACATATTTCTTTTTCCCTTTAATAAGAAGAAATTCTTCTCCTTGTTCTTTAAGAAATTTTCTAAAATCCCCATAAATCAATTTATCTTGCAGACCATAAGAATTTAATTCTTTTTTAGGACTGCCTTCTGTTTTAATTTTTTTTAATTCTTCATACCATCTTGGAATATTCTTCATTAAAGAATCATATTTTTCACTTATTTCCTGGAATTTTTCATCTGTCATTTCAGAACTATTTATATTTTTTTCCTTTTCCCTAATTCCAAAAGCATAATACTCCTTTGTTTTATTTTTAAGACCATCAACATCTGCATCTTGAAAATGTTCATAATAATTTTTTTCATAAATAGTGATGTTTAAACTTTTCGTTAAGTTTAAAAATAATAAATTGTATGTTTTTTTCTTTTTTTTAAAATGCAAATTTTGCAAATCCTCTTCATTATTTCCCTCTTTTTTAATTAATTCAACAACTTCCTTGTAAGGGCTTTTTATTTCATCTTTTTTCCTAAAAAATCTATTTATTCCACAACTACTAAGAATTATCCCGCTTGCGAAAATTAAAGGAATAAATTTTGCAAAATTTTTAACCTTATCTTTTAGATTTTTTATATTAAATTAAAATATTATTTAATTTTTTTATAATCGTTTTTTAAATTTCTTATCTCAAACTTTTTTTCACCTTCTTTTGAAACAATAACAAATGCTCCAACTTTACTTGCCAATCTTTCTAATTTATTTAAATCTAAACTAAAATTCAAATCTCCTTGCCATAATGGTCTGTAGTTTAAAAATCCTGGAACATTATTTTTATGTTTTTCATAAAATTTTTTACTATAAACTTTTGCATTAAAAGTAACAGGAAAACCAAAATTTTCTTCATAACGAATTTTTCTGTTATAATTTAATCCTTCTTGAACAAATTCTTTTCTTATTTTGTTTATTTTTGTCATAATAATATTTCATTCCACTAAATCTACAAGTGTATTTGTAAATTTTTGTGCTAATTCTAATTGTTTTTCAGGAGAAAAAGAGCTTATTTCTTCTGGTTTTTCTTTCTTGATTATATAAGTATCATTAATATCTAAACCATTTGCATGTTCATCAAAAAATGTAGTTTGAATTTTATTATTTTTATAAAATTCTAAATTAATAGTATAA
>CAYVGH010000060.1:0-4003 GCA_964451185.1 Candidatus Woesearchaeota archaeon
TCTGAGTTGAAAGAATTATCTTATAATTTAAATTAATTTTATCAACCATATCTCCAATTCCTCTTCTGATTCAAAAAATCTTTTTCAACTTCTTTTAAATCTGCAATTTCAGAAAGAGGTTTATCTTCTCTTAGAGCAGTTATTCTTGGAAATCTCAAAGCCCATCCAGAATTATAATTTGGGGATTTTTGGATTTCTTGATAAGTAACTGCAACAATTATTTTTGGTTTTATTTCAACTCTTTTTCCTTTTTCTTTTATAATTAAAGGTTTGATTAAATCAGTTAATTGTTGAAATGAAACTCCTCCTGATTCTGCTTTTTCCTTAATTCCTGTCCCCACTTTCCCAATTTCTAAATATTCTGTTTTTTTCCCTTTGCAAGATAAAATAAAACTTGAAAGCCAACCACTTCTTTTTCCTGCTCCATATTCTGCACCTGTAATTACTAAATCTAAATCTCTTTCTTCTGGTTTTATTTTTAACATATTTCCTACTCTTCGTCCTGGTTTATAAGGAGATTTTAAATTTTTCATCATTACTCCTTCTTGATTATCTCTTAATGCTTTTTTGTAAAATTCTTTTGCTCTTTTCTCGTCGCTGGTTATAATCATTTTAGAAGAAATAATTTTAAAAACATGATTTGTTATAATTTTTCTAACTAGTTTTGCTCTTTTTTCAAATTCAACATCTAATTGTGATTTTCCATTATAATATAAAATATCAAAAACATTTACTTCAACAGGAAGTTCTTTTTGTAATTTCTCAATATGATATTTTCTACGGATTCTTTGAGAAATTGCTTGAAAGTCAGTATATTTTTTTGTTTTCTTATTATAACCAACTGCTTCTGAATCTAAAATAAACGAGTTTCCTTTTACATATTTTAAAATATAATCTACAACTTCTGGAAATTGTTTTGTTACATTTTCTAAACTTCTTGTGAAAAGTTTTACTTCGTTTCCTTGCTTATGAATTATTAATCTAAATCCATCATATTTATATTCTATTGCACAAGGAGTTCCAAGTGTTTTAAATCCTTCTTTAATGGTTTTTACTTTTTGTGCAAGCATTGCTTTTATTGGTTTTCCAACTTCAAGATTTAATTTTTCTAATCCTAATAGTTTGCCTTTTTTACAAATCTCAAAAACAACAGCCAAATCATTTGTTTTATCAATTGCTCTTTGGATTTTTTCAGAATCTTCTTTTTTGAAAAATGCTTTTGCTAAAGCTTCTCGAATTGTGCTTTCTTGAATTCCAATTCTTAAATCTCCAATTAAAGTTCTAATTAAATATTTTGATTCTATGAAATTTGCATTAGTTAGTAATTCTGTAATTAAAGATAATTTTTTATTTATTGTCCCTTTACCTTCGAGTTCTGGAAGTTTTCTTAGATTTTCTAAAACTTTTTTTATTGTTAATTGTCCTGCTGAAAGAAGTGTTGATTGTTTTTTTTCTTTTGAAAGTTTTTCTGCAACTTTCCCTAAATCCCCAATTTTTTTCCATTCTTTTACAATATTTTCTTTTGAATTTCCTGTTGATTTTGAAATTGCCTGAATTGCAATTTGATTTGAAATCCCAATTTTTCTTTCATCATATTCTGGATAAATATCTCCTACAAGCAGATACATTATATCTTTGTTAGTTTCTGAAACTTTTTTTAAAAAATTTGCTAATATTTCTGTTTTTTCTAGACGTTTTGTTGTTGAAGAAACTTTTTCATAAAGTTCTGCAAGTTGTTGGTATTTCATTTTTCTAAAATTTTTTTTACCTTGTTTAATAAAGGAAGATAACAGGTTTTTGCTAAGAGAATTGTATCTTTTGCTTCAAATAAATTTGCTCTGTAACCATTATAATTTATATTATTTCTCAACCTCATTAAATTTTCTAAGAGATTCAAAGGTTTTTTCGTATTCAAATTTAATTTTATCAATTCATTTATAGAATTTATATGATTTATTTTTTTTATTCCTTTTTTTATTAAAATTGATTCGCCGAGCATTCTGAAAGATTCGTAAATGTTTCTTACAATTATGCTTGCAGATTCTTCTTTTGGAGTAATTTTTAGTATAAATTTTATATCATTTAATGAACTTTTAATTATGCTTTCTGCTCTTTGTTTGTCTGGTTGTTTTTTCATTTGTGAACCTCTAAAAATCCTTGGAGAATTATTCCATTTGCGATGTTTGAAAAAAGATGAGGGCTTATTTTTTTTCTTGAAAAAATATGTAAGTTTACTTGTACATCTTTTCTATATCCTAATTGTTTTAGAATTTTAAATTCTTCTATTTCAAGATTTTTTTCTCCAGAAATTTCAACTGCTATATCCACATCACTTTTTTCTGTGTCGTCTCCTTTTCTGTAACTTCCGAATAAAATTATGCATTTGTATCCTGGAAATTTATTTTCTATTTTTTTTAGAATGTTTAAGGAATATAAAAGCTCTAAATTATAAATTATTTTTCTTGTTTTATTGTAATCATGTTCTGTATTAATTGAAAGTAACCAATTTTTTCCAATTATTTTTCTTTTTATGAAATTTTCTTTGATTAGTTGGGTTATTACTTTATTTGCAGTTGTTTTAGAGATTTTTAATTTTTTCACAATTTCATTAAGTCCAAATTCTTTTTCTGGAAATGAAAAAAATAATTGCATGACTTTTTGGTAAGGGGTTTTAATTTTCATATAAATGGTTTCTTTTGAAACTATTTAAACCTTTTGGAAACCACATGGTTTTAATTAGAACTAAATTTTAATTTAATAATATCATAAATTATTATTAATATATAAGCTATTTGTAGAATTATGAAAATTAAATCTTTTATATAAATGCTGTAAATTGTTAAACAAATTCCTCCTGCTAAAAGAAAAGGGTAAATTTTTCTTCTTGTAATTCTTTTTTTTCTGGAAATAAGGAATGTTCCAACGATGATTGAAATTAATCCAAGAATTCCTATTAGTTTGTAAATTATCATTTTTTCTCTTTTTTATTCTTAAGAAGAATGAGTTTTTAAGATTGTTTATTTGCGTTTGTTTTTTTATAATGTCTAAAACTTTTATCTTCAGGATTTATACATTTAACAAATTTTTGTTTTTTCATATCTAAAAGAGTTCTACTCACAGCACTTCTATGCTTTCTAATTTCTTTGGATATTTCTGTAGCTGTTTTTGGATTGTTAAGATTATTCCAAATTTCTTTTCTTAATTTACTTTTTTTAAGGAAAATCATTAATTTCAATTCTTTTTTCATGATACCTAAGCGTAACAATTATTAAAAAGAGTGAGTTACAGGAGCGTAACAATTATAATAATCTTTAAAAACCTTTGATTCTTTAATTATTGTATGAAAATCAAAAAATTTAATCTTTTTTTATTTATTTTAATAATTGTTTTATTAATAACAACGGGAGTTCAAGCAAGAAGTGGTTGTTGTTCTGGTCATGAGGGTGTTGATTGTTCTGTTGGAGCTCAATCAAATGGGCATGTTATTTGTAATGATGATTGGACTGGTTCTTCTTGTTTGTATAGTGAAATGATTATGTGTGAAGAGGATGATTTTGAAGAAGAATTAGAGCCTACTTGTGATTATTACAAAGATTGTAAAAATTGGGAAAATTGTATTAATAATAAACAAATTAGAATTTGTGAAATTACAGAAAGTGATTGTGATAAATACCAAATTACTGAAACACAAGTTTGTGTTAATGAATATGAAGAAATAGAAAAAATTGAAGAAATATGTAATGGTTGTTTTTATGAAAATGTTTGTTTAACTTTTGGTTATAGAATAAATGAAAAATATTGCTCTATAGATAAAAACTGGATTGAGCAAAAAGATAAAGAAGAAACTTGTGAGAATAATTTTGAATGCAAAACAAATGTTTGTATTGATAAAGCATGTGTTAGTTCTGGATTGATTCAGAAATTCTTTAGGTGGTTGGGCAGATTTTTCGGATAAGAAGGAGTTTTCAATTCTTTTCTAATTTTATTTAAATCTAAAAATTTC